>JACDAO010000336.1 GCA_013695405.1 Acidobacteriota bacterium
CGACCTGAGCCTCGAGGAGCTCATGGGCCTGGACGCCGGCCAGGTCTATGGCGCCTCCGAGCGCCTGCAGCCGGTGACCGAGGCGCCGGCGTCGGTGTCGTTCATCACGGCCGAGGAAATTGCCCGGTTCGGTTACCGCACGCTGGCCGACATCCTGCGCGGCGTCCGCGGCATGTACGTCAGCAACGATCGCAACTTCAGCCTGATGGGCGCCCGCGGCTTCGGCAAGCCCGGCGATTACAACAGCCGCATCCTGCTGCTCGTGAACGGGCACCGCGTCAACGACAACGTCTTCGGCCAGGCCGAGATCGGCGCCGAGTTCGGCATGGATCCGGCGCTGTTCGAGCGGGTGGAAATCATCCGCGGTCCGGCCTCGTCGCTGTACGGCGACAGCGCCTTCCTCGCCGTCGTCAACGTCATCACCAAGACCGGCGCCTCGCTCAACGGCGGATCGCTGACGTTGGAGACCGGGTCGCTCGGCACGCAGCTGGTACGCGGCAGCGGCGGCCACAGCTTCCCGAACGGCTTCGACGTCGCGTTCTCGGGGACCTACGAGAACATCGACGGGGTCGACCAGCTGTACTTCCCGGCGTTGGACACCCCCGAAATGAACAACGGCGTCGCCGAGCACCTCGACGGCGAGCGGATGCGCCAGTTCTACGGCCGGCTGGCCTACAAGGGTCTGGCCGTGACCAGCGCGTACGGCGCCCGCCGCAAGACCGTGCCGACCGCCTCGTTCAACTCGATCTTCAACGAGCAGGACGACCCGCAGCAGACTACCGATCGCCACACCCTCGTCGACGCCGAATACGCACGGATTCTCGGAGCGACGCGGGTGGCGGTGCGCTGGTCGTTTGATCGCTTCACCTACGACGGCATCTACCCGATCCCGAGCGGCGACCCGGACTTTCCGAAGCTGGTCGCGCTGAACACGGTCGACGGCACCCGGTGGACGCTTGGCGCGCGGCTGACGCGAGCCCTCACCGGCAACCAGACCGTCACCGCCGGGGTCGAGTACTTCAACAACCTCCGGCAGAACCAGGTCTCGAAGTACGTCGAACCGGATTTCACCTTTGCTGACTTCCCGCGCACCTCGCAGCAGCACGCACTTTACATTCAGGACGAGGTCAAGCTGACGCGCTGGCTGATTCTCAACGGCGGGCTGCGCTACGACGGCTACGAGGACTTCACCCGCGTCACGCCGCGGACCGCGGTCATCGTCATGCCGTCGCCGACCCAGTCGTTCAAGTACCTGTTCGGCAGTGCCTTCCGGGCGCCGAGCGCCTACGAACTGAACACGGCCTACTTCGGACCGTCGGTGCTGAACCTGCGGCCCGAGTCGATCGACACCCACGAACTGGTGTGGGAGCGCTACACCGACGACTGGCTGCGCACCTCGCTCTCCGGGTACTGGTACAAGGCCGACCGACTTCTCGACCTGGTGCCCGACCCCGACGCGCTGTTTCTCATCAGTTACGTCAACCAGGGTGAGGTGCAGGCCAGCGGTGTCGAGTTCGAGGCCCAGATGCGTCTCAAGTGGGGCTGGCAGGCCTTCACCAGCTATGCTGCGCAGCGGGCCACCGATCACGAGACGCGTCTCGACCTGCCCAACTCGCCGCACCACATGGCCAAGGGGAGGGTCAGCATCCCGGCCTTCGGTCCCAGCGCGTTCGTCTCGGTCGAAAGTTTGTTCATGAGCAGCCGCGGCACCGTCGCCGGCAATCGAGTCGGCCCGGTCGGCCTCGTCAACGTCACCCTGCTGCAGCCGCTCGGACGGCGGTGGGAGCTGGTCGGCACTGTCCGCAACCTGTTCGACGCCGACTACGCCGACCCGGCCAGCAGTTCGCACGTGCAAGACGTCATCCCACGGAATGGCCGCACGGCACGCATCGGTCTCAGGTGGAAGTTGTGGACCAAGTAGGCATCGCACCGTGGTTCAGGGCCGCACGGCTGGATGGCGACCCGACGTTGCTCGACGCCAGCTACCGCCTGCGCTACCAGGTCTATTGCCTCGAGCGCCTCTTCCTGCCGGCGCACCACTACCCCGACAAACGCGAGACCGACGTCTTCGACGCGCACGCGATGCATTTTGGCGTCTTCAACGACCAGCGCGAAATGGTCGCGACCGCACGCCTGGTGCGGCGCAGCCCGGAAGGATTGCCGATGTTTGGACACTG
>JACDAO010000541.1 GCA_013695405.1 Acidobacteriota bacterium
ACTGGCGGGCGTGGCGAACTGCGTGAATCGCTTGTCCTTGTCCACACGTGCGTCGTAACGCACGTGTGCGCGGGCGAAGCCGACCGGGCTGTCTTCGCCGAAGCTCTCGTCCTGTGCCGAGAAGAACGCGGTTTGGTAGCCGTTGCCGTTGAAATCATCGATGAGAGAGCTGGCGTGGCCCGAGCCGAGAATCTTTCCGGTAAATGCGTGGTAGCGGGATTGCACGGTGAAGCCGTTGTGCGAGTACGCATGGCTGGCTTCGAGCCCCTCGTGCCGCAGGCGATCGAGCGTCGGGGTCACCGACTTGCCGTTCAGCATCGCGCCCACCGCGTCTGCCCGGAACGACTCGAGAATCACGAACACGACATCCGGTCGCGACGTGAAGATGACGGGCGGGTACTCGGGGTCGCGATAGGGTGGCGCCGGCGGCAGGTCGCCGCCAATGCCGTTCTCGTCGATGCCGTTGCCCGGAATATCGAGGGCATACGGATGGATGGCAGGGTCAAAGGGATTCGGATCGGCGGGAATCGAGAGCAACCCGTACCCGTCACGGTCCACGTCGGTGAGCCACTGGGTGATCGACCCGAGCACGCGCCCCGTCGGCTTGTACCGGAATCCCCGGTCGATAGCGGGGTCACCCAGCCGCAGCCCGGCCCCCAGCACGAGCGCAGCGGCGAGGGCGAGGACCAGGGCGCGGAACGTCCGGCGGCGGGCACCCGGATCCTGCCGCATCTGAGTGGGGAACCAGCGATCGAGCACCACCCCGGCGCCGACGACGCACAGCGCGCCCACGGTCAAGACGCCAAACCAGTGCAACGCCGGATCGACGCCGAAATGGAGGATTTCCCGGATGTCGCCATCCAGCAGGCCGACGAGCACTTCCAGATTGACCAGATCGCCGAAATACCGTTGCAGTTCGTATACGGCAATATCGGCGGTTGCCAGCAGCGCCAGTGCCAGAGACGCGGCCAGGAAGATGCGGGCGGCGGCATGGAGCCACAGATAGCGACTGACCCACAACGACGCGGCAATCACGGGTGCCAGCACGGCCACGTCGGTCAGCAGGCTCAGGGCCGCGAAGCTGACGCGACTCCAGCCCCGAACCTGATACTCCGCGAGATACCCACCGCTGAACAGGCCCAACTTGCGGTCCAGCAGATAGGTGTCGACAACGGTCGCGAGCACCGCGCAGCCGAATGCCACGGCAAACACCTCGGCCCGCCAGGTGGCGGGTTGCCGCAGCAGTGGTCCCCGGAGCGGGGGCGTGGAGGTCGGCCGGTTCATCAGGACGGCGATGGCGGCTTGCCGGCGAGTCCGCGGACTGCCGCGCGGAGCAGGTCCGCGACGTCTCTGCTGGGCTGCCCCTGGTCGGTGAGCACGGTGCCCGACGCCAGGACGAGAGTCAACGGGCGACGCCCCGTCCACAGGGTGCTCAGAGCGGATGACAACTGCAGCACGTAGGGGTTGGCCACCCACCGGCTCTCGTACACCAGTGCATAGACGGCAGACTCCCCGCGTGCCTCGGCGGCAGGCAGCACGTACACTGGCTCGCCCGCGCCACCGGGCAGGGTGGCGTGGTGGAGCGGCTGAAAACTCCGCCCCCTCAGGACGCCCAGTTCCGGGTGGTGATACAGCTTCTTCATGTCGAAGCCACGGGCGACGAAGAGCGTGATCGCCCCGCCAGGGGACTCGTAGGCGCGTTCCGCCCACGAATCGGCGCCGTAGGCATTCCGGACCCACGCCGCCTGCCGCACCCGCGGAGCGCCTGGAATGCCGGCCACCGTTGACGGGAGCGCCGCGTCCGTGATGCCGGGGGCATCCGCCTGGAAGGTGAAGTAGCCGTGCCTGACCGTTGGCACCGCGGCCAGCAGCAGGCCGATGATCAACGGCAGGAGGAATCGCGCACTGATCATGCTCACGCCTCGATCGGCCGTGCCGGGCCGCCGAGCCAGAAGATCACCGGCAGCGCGATCAGGAACGTGACGATGCCCGAAAGCTCGTGCAGCGAGGTGGCGAGTACATCGGTCCCCTGCCAGTACACCAGCACCACGAGCAACGCGACGCGCACGACATTGACCGCAATCGCGATCGGCGCGAACAGCAGGGCGACGAGCAGCCGGCGCGCTGGCGACGCGCTGATGTACATCGTGAGGAGCGCCACCGCCCCGGCGGCGTACAGGGTCGAGAAGCCGCTGCAGGCATCGGCCACCAGCAGACTCGCGTTCGACAACTGCAGGGTGGTGCCGACCTTGTACACAGGGATGCCCAGCAACGGCACCAGATACGCGCACGCCTCCGCGGCGATATGCCGCAGCACGAGGTGTAAACGCTCGGTCAGCGCCAGCGGGATTGGCAGCATCAGCGCCGTGAATGCCAGGGGGAAGGCAATCCGGCGCGTCCGGCTCGCCCCCAGCAGCAGCAACGACAGCCCCGGCAACAACACGACGAAGGACACGGCCGAGAGCAGCTGGGTGTGCATGCCCAGGTCGAGCACGTGCAGGAGCAGCGCCGGCACCACGAACAACCAGCCCCAGGCGCTTGACGCCGGTCCGGCACGCCACGTCGGCCTGAGCTCCTGCCACATCAACCACAGCGCGACCGGCAACACGAGGGCGCCGTGCGCGTTGTGCCAGACGCTGATCGTCCAGCGCTCGACGAGCCAGGCAAGCGTCGGCTGGTAAACCAGTACCAGCAGTGCGGCGGCTGCGGCAGCCATCCCTGCGGTCGCCGGGCGATCGGCCACCACCGTGTCGCGCAGGACGGGTCCGGTCGCGACGTGCAACGATGCAATAGCGGACGAGGACAGTGGCTGCTTCACGCGTGCACGCTCCTGTGGCTGGAATGGGAACTCAGCTGGCCTGGGTCAGCAACTTGCGGGCGTCCCCGGCCTCGGGGAAGTCGGCCTTCAGTTTGATCGCGGTTTCCAGCGATGCCTTCGCCTTGTCCTTGCTGCCACTGAGCAGGTACGCCTGGCCCAGCCTGTAATGGTACGTCGGGTTGTTCGGGTCCTTCTCCACGGCTTTCAGCATGGGCGGGACGGCAAGCGTGGGGATGTTCTTCTTGAGGTAGATGAAGGCGAGGGTGTCGTTCACTTCGGCCTGCTGTGGCAACACCTGGATCGCGGCCTGAGCGAGCTGGAGCGCCTGATCCAGGTTGCCGCCCCCGACGGCATACATCCACGCGAGGTTGTTCGACGCGACGGCCGCTTTCGGATCGATCTCGACGGTGCGCCGGTACTGCTCCATCGCCGCATCGGTCTTGCCCTGTTGCTGGAGGATCATGCCAATCAGCGTCTGCGCGCCGACGGACTTGGGCTCCCGCTTCGCCAGGGCCTCGAATTCCGTCTTGGCCTGGTCCAGCTTGCCGGAGGAGAGATAGACCTGCCCCAGCATGCCGTATGCCTCCATCGCCGCCGGATCGATCTCGATGGCTTTCTTGAGTGCCGATTCCGCGGCGGGGAGGTCGCGGCGTCCGACCGCGACCCGCGCCATTTCCACCCGGTATCGCGCGTCTTTGGGGAATTTCCCGGTCAGTCCAGTGACGCGCTCCCACGCGAGGTCGGGCTTGCGCTCGGCCAGATCGAGGCGTACCAGCCCTTGCTGCGCCTCGTACGCCTGGGGATTGAGCTGCACCGCGGCTTCCCACGCGGCACGAGCCTTCGGCCACTCCCGCCGCAGCGCGTGGTAGGTGCCCAGTTGTGCCTGGACCGGCCATGCCTTCGGGAATTGCTTCTCGAGCGACGCCATGGCCACGCCGGCTTCCTGGAACTCGCCCTGGGCCATCCGGGTCCGTGCCCGCACCAGCTGCGCCATGGCGTTGCCCGGCGCATTCCGCAGAGCGTCTTCGGCCATGGCGGCACTCTGTTTGACCTGGCCCTTGCTCAAGTAGAGGTTCGCCAGTTGCAACTGGGCCGCCGACGCGCGTGGGTTGAGGCGGAGGACTTCAGAGAACGCGGCAATGGCGGCGTCCCCCTCGCGTTGGCCCGCATGCGCGGTCCCGAGCGAAAACTGCGCAGCGACGTTGTTCGGCTCGGCGGCCACGGCCTGCTTGAATACGTCCAGCGCCTGGCTGGCCTTGCCGTCGGCCGAGAGCATCCGCCCCTTCAGCACCAGCGTGTCGGCGTCCTTGGGGTTCTTGGCGAGCACCTCGTCGGCCTGCTTGTAGGCGTCGACCTTCCGGCCTTCGGCAAAGGCCAGCGCTGCCAGTCGTCGCGTGGCCGGAGCGTACGCCCCCTGGATCGACGCTGCAGAAAGGAGCGTCTTCCTGCCTTCCTCCGTTCGATTCAACCGGAGATAGTACTCGGCCAGCGCCAGCTTGCTGTCGACATCTCCCTCGCGCGCGGCCAGCGCCTTGAAGTATGGCTCTGCCTTCTCCGGATTCGGGCCGGTGACGTGAAACGTCGCAGCCAGACGGTTGGCGAGCACGTTCTTGGGATCGAGCCCCAGTGCTCGCTCCAACTCGAGCACCGCCTCGTCGCGGCGGTTCACCGACCACAGGTAATTGCCCAGCCCGAGATGGGCCTGCACCGACGTGGGGCCCACTTCCACAGCCTTGCGGAACGCCGCTTCTGCAGCGGCCTGGTCGCCCTTGGCCAACTGCACCATCCCCAGACTCGAGTAGCCGCGGTCACTCGTGGGCGCCAGTTCGATGGCCTCCTGGATCTCCTTCAACGCGCCGTCGAGGTCCTTCAGGCCCGCGGAGGCATTGCCGAGCAGGAGCTGGGCATCGACCTTCTTGCCGTCGATCGCCAGGGCTCGGTCCGCGCGGACCTTGGCGTCCTCGTGGCGGCCCGCCATCAGCAGCAATGTGCCGGCCTTCACCTGGAGGTCGACATCCTGCGGGAGAAGATCCGCGGCCCGGACGTACTCGCGGAACGCCTGCGGCATCTCACCGAGCTGCTCGTGCGTCTGCGCGAGCTTGAGGCGCGCGGTACCGTTGACTGCGTCCTTCTGGACGGCGTTGCGGTACTCGATGAGCGCCTCACGATGCTTGCCGGCCTTGACAAAGGCGTCTCCGCTGGACAGGTAGTCGGCCGCGTCTTTCGAGCAGCCGGAGACGAGCACGCAGGCCAGTACCGCAGCCCAGCCGATGTTCCAGTTGATGCGCTTGGTTCCCATTGTCACCTCATCACCAGTTCTTCACGTCCTGCAACAGCGCCGACGAGCCCAGCGCCGGGTCACAGCTGATGGCCTTGTCCGCAGCCGCACGCGCAGCTGGAGCCGAGCCGGCGGCACGCTCGGCGACGGCCAGGTGTGCCCACGACTCGCACATCGAGGCGTTGCGGGAGGTCGCTTGCCGCAGCGAGTCGAGCGCCCGGCGGCTGTCACCTGCCAGGTGGCGGATCCACCCCACGGTGTCGAGCACCTCCGGCGCGTCCGGCGCCAACCTCGCTGCCCGTTCAGCGATGGGCAATGCCTCGGCGACCTTGCCCGCGTGGACGGCCAGGTTGTACGCCAGGTTGTTCAACGCGATCACGTGTGCCGGTTCGGCCTGGAGCACCCGCAGGTATCGGGCGCGCGCAAGCTCGTGCTTGCCTTCTGCCTCGTAATGTTGCCCGAGCAGGAAGTGCGCACCCGTGTACCCCGGGGCCAGGACCGTCACCTGCTCGAGGAGTTCGCCCGCGTCCGCTGGTCTCCCTGCTGCAATCGACAGGTTCGCCCGCACCAAGAGTCGCGCGGCCTGTTCGCCCAGCGCAGGTTGCCGGTTCCGGAGCACCGAGGCGCTCCGCGCCACGAACGGCGTCACTCCGCTGGTGTCGCCCGCCGTTGGCACCTCCGCTGCCGGCGCAGGCCCGTCAGTGGCACGTGCCAGCGGATCGCCGAACACCACCGCCTGCCAACTCAAATAGGGCAACGCGAGGTAAAAGCTCTCGGCGAGAGTGTACC
>JACDAO010000556.1 GCA_013695405.1 Acidobacteriota bacterium
GCCCGGGCCTTGATGCCGCAGTGCACCCCGGCGGCGCGGAAGCCGGCAGGGGCGGTGATTCCGCCGTCAATCGTGATGATCATCGATGCAGGACCAGCACCGACGTGTCGGAGCCGTGCGGCTGGGCGGCGCGCCGGCTGGTGCGCGAGGCCGTCATGCTGCCGACCGCAGTGCCGCGCAGCGGCAGCGCCACCGCATACTGCCCGCAGACCCGGAACTTGGGGCAGGTGTAGCAGTCGGTGGCGATCTTTTCAGGCAGCCAGGTGTGCGGCACGATCGTGAAGCCGAGCCTGACGAAGTGGGTCGGCTCGTGGGTGAAGGCGCACAGCGTGCCGAACTGCTCACGTCGCGCGGTGCTGCCGAGCGCCTCGATCAGCGCCGGGCCGAGTCGCTTGCCGCGGTGGCCGGCGTCGATCACCAGCGAGCGCACTTCGGCCACGGTGCCGCTGAGCGACGCCAGTTCGGCGCAGCCGATCAGCGCGTCGCCGGCCATCAGCACGAGGAACCGCGACGCGTGCCGCGCCAGGTCGTCGAGCGAGCGCGGCAGCAGGTGGCCGGCATCGAGGTTGGTCGTGATCAACGCGTGCATCGCTGCCGCCTGGTCGGCCGTGCCGCGTTCGATGCGGTAGCCGTCGGGCAACTGGCAGCCGGTGGCCACCGGCACGGGCGTCAGGCCTTGCGACATGGCTCAGGCTCCTCCACGACCGTCAGTACGGCGTCGAGACGACGCAGCGCCTCGGCAATCTCGGTCTCGCTGATGACATACGGCGGCAGCAGCCGGACGACGCGTTCGGCGGTGCGGTTGACGATCAAGCCGTGCTCCAGGGCGATTGCGACGACCGGGCCGGCATCGCGGTCCAGCACCAGGCCCTGCATCAGGCCGGCGCCACGGACTTCGGTGACCATCGGGTGCGCGCGGGCGATCGCGCGCAGGCCGGCTTCCAAGATCGGCCCGACCCGCCGCACGTGCTCCAGCAGACCCTGCTCGAGGGTGTCGAGCACCGCCAGGGCGGCGCGGCAGGCGAGCGGATTGCCGCCGTAGGTGGTGCCGTGATCACCGGCGCTGATGCTTGCCGCGACCCGTGCCGAGACCAGCACCGCGCCGACCGGGAAACCGGCGCCGAGCGCCTTGCCGAGCGCGATCAGGTCGGGGCACAGGCCGAGCGCCCCGAAGTGGAACATGTGACCGGTCCGGCCGAGGCCCGACTGGACCTCGTCGGCGATGTACAGCGCGCCGGTGCTGCCGCAGGCCTGGTTGATCGCCGCGACGATCTGTGGCGGCAATGGCCGCACGCCGCCCTCGCCCTGAATCGGCTCGGCGAGAATCGCGGCGGTGTCGTGGTCGACAGCCGACAACAGATCGTCCGGGTCCTCGTTGGAGACGAACTGGACGTCTGGCACCAGCGGTCCGAAGGGCGTGCGGTAGTGCTCGTCCCAGGTCGTCGACAGCGCGCCCATGGTCCGGCCCGAGAAGCCACGTTCGAAGGCGATCAAGCGGGTGCGCGGGGTGCCGGCGGTGTACCAGAACCGCCGCGCGAACTTCAGGCAGCCCTCGACCGCCTCGGTCCCGCTGTTGCAGAAGAAGGCCCGCGGCAGCCCTGACGCGCGGGTCAGCCGTTCAGCCAGCGGCCCCTGGAACGGATGGAAGAACAGGTTCGACGTGTGCGTCAACTGCCCGACCTGCTCGCGCAGCGCCTCGACCAGTGCCGGGTGGGCGTGCCCGAGCACGTTGACGCCGATGCCCGACAGCATGTCGAGATAGCGGCTGCCGTCGGCGGCTTCCAGCCACACCCCTTCGCCGCGCACGAACACCACCGGCTGACGCGTGTACGTCTGCAGGACGTGCGCCGCCTCGAGGGCCTGCACCCTGGTGCTGCGGACATCGGCGGCGCTGCTGTTGGTCGTGGCCATCTCTCGCTCCTCGTCAACTCGTCTGAATGCTGGTGCTCACGCCAGCACGCGGGTGCCGCATCGATCGTGCAGGGCCGCTGCCGACCGGCCATCGACAATCCATACATCGGAGACGCCCCGGGCGCGCGCCGAGGTGGCCGCGCGCAGCTTGGCGATCATCCCGGCGGACGCCGTGCCGTCGCGCATCAATGAGCCGGCGGCGCTGCTGGTGAGCTCGCGAATTGTCCGCCCCTCGGCGTCCAGCACGCCCTCGGTGCCGCCCGCCAGCAGCAACTGCCCCGCGGCAATGCCGGCGGCGACGTGCGCGGCCAGCGTGTCGGCGTTGACGTTGAGGATCTCGCCACTGCCGCCGATGCCCAGGCTGGCCACCACCGGGACGAACCCGCCCGCGAGCAAGTGTCGGATCAGCCCGAGGTCGGCATCGGGGCGCGGCTCGCCGACCTGCCCGAGGTCGACCTGCGCTCCGGCC
>JACDAO010000641.1 GCA_013695405.1 Acidobacteriota bacterium
ACGGCGTGTCGGCCGCCTTGCGCATCGCCTCGGGCACACCTTCCCACCCCTGCCCGGTCAAGACCGCGTTGTTGATCTGCTGTTGCAGCTGCACGCGGCGTTGCTTCTCGTCGGCCGGCAAGGTCAGTGCGTCGAGCGCGCGCTGCTGCTGATCCATGGCCAGCTCGCTGCCCTTGACGCCGGGTGTCGCAACCGTGACCACCGCCTCGATGTGGTCGCTGCGGCCGGCCGCGATCAAGGCCACCGAGCCGCCCTCGCTGTGCCCGACCACGCTGATCCGCCGGTCGTCGACGTCCTTCTGCTTGCGCAACCAGCGGACCACGCTGAGTACGTCCTCGGCGTAGTCGGACAGCGTGGCCGACTCGGCCCGTCCGCCGCTCTGCCCGACGCCGCGCCTGTCGTAGCGCACGACCAGGTAGCCGGCGTCGGCCAGCGCCGAGGCCAGCTGACCCATCACCGGCACCCCGTACGCCACGCTGTCGCGATCGCTGCTGCCTGAGCCGCCGAGCAGCACGATTGCCGGCAGGGCGACGATGCCCCTGGCATCACGCGTCGGCGCGGTCCGGCCGGCTGGCCGCGAGATTGTGGCGCCGAGATTGAAACCGGGCGCCGGGATCAGCAGCGTCTGATCGTTGTCGCGGAACACCTTGACCTCTCGCGTGAAAACGCTGGTGAGGTCCTCGCGCACCACGTCGAGGCCGGCCGCGGGCACCGAGTAGCGGACCATCCGCCCGTTGGCGGCTTCCGCCCACAGGATGGCGACCAGCGGCTGCCCGGGATTGGCGATGTCGACGACGTGACGCCGCACCTCGAATTGACCGGCCGCGGTCTGCAGCCGCTCCACGGTCACGGCCGAGAGCGTCGCCTGGACCTCGGCTTGCGGCGCGACGTACAACGACAGGGTGGCGCCTGCCTGCAGCGACAGCAGCCGGTAGGCCAACCCCTGCGCCGCGGCGTACACGTTGTTGGGCAGGAGCACCGTGTCGGGCTCGACGGCGTGACTGACCTGCGTCGTGTTCTCGCCCTGGGTCACGACGCTGGCCGCCTGGCCGTCGCGCACCGTCGTCTTGACCACCAACGGCTGCTGCCGCAGCGTCGCCTCGACCGAGAGACGGTCGGCGGTGCCGTCGGCACGGTACACGACCTCGGCGCGGCGCAGCGAGAAGCCGGCGCCGATGATGCCGCCCGACGCACTGATCGTGGTCCCTGACGGGTCGCGGCGGACGCTGATCTGCTCGGATCCGGCCTGGCGGGCCTGGATCAGGATCCGGAACGTGCCATTCCAGGTGTCGTCGCCGGCCGGCTGTGCGTGCGCCACGACCGGCAGGAGCGACAGGAAGAGCCACGTACAATGGCGGGCGACCGCAGACATGCGGTCAGGATAGCGCGGCCGAGCACCCGGCCGGCGCAGGATCGGATCACCGTGGCTTTCGATGACGAGTACCGCGCGCTGCACACCGGCGCGGTCTGGATGGACCGCAGCCCGCGCGACGCGCGCCTCGAGGTGCGCGGGCCGGACCGCATCGAGTGGCTGCACGGCCTGCTGACCCAGGACGTCGCCACGCTGGCGCCAGACCGCGGCTGCTACGCCGCGTACCTGACGCCGCAGGGGCGGATGATCGCCGACCTCCAGGTGTTCAATCGCGGCGATCACCTCGTGATCGAAACGCCGCAGATCGCGCGGTCGACCCTGCTCAGCCGACTCGATCAGTTCGTGATCATGGAAGACGTCAGCCTGGCCGACGTCACCGAGAGCCTCGGCTGCCTGACCGTGTGTGGCCCGTCGGCGGCCGCGTCGGTCACCGCCTGCACCGGCGTCTCGGGCGCCGATCTCGTGGCACTGCCCGAGTACGGCCAGATCACGCTGGGACTGCCGCGGGCCTTCGTGGCCGCGTCGCACGCGTTCGGCGTGCCCGGCTTCGACCTGTTCGCGCCGGCCGGGGATCTCGGCATCTGGCGTGTCCTGCTCGCCGCCCGCGTGCTGGAAGCCAGCGCGGTGCTGGTCGAGACCGCCAGGATCGAAGCCGGGCGACCGCGCTTCGGCCTCGACATGCGCGAGGACACCATCCCGCTCGAGGCTGGAATCGAGCCGCGGGCGATCAGCTTCACCAAGGGCTGCTACGTCGGCCAGGAGGTCGTGATTCGCATCCTGCACCGCGGCCAGGGCCGGGTCGCCAGGCGACTTGTCTGGGTCAGCGCCACCGGCGTCGATGCGGGCTCGCCGGTGTGGCAGCCAGGCGCCGAGGTCCACGCCGGCAACAAGGCGGTCGGCTCGATCACCAGTGCCTGCTGGTCGCCGGCCTGTGCCGGCCTCCTCGGCATCGCGATGCTGCACCGCGATGCCGCCGAGCCCGGCTCGACTGTCCGCGTCGGCAGCCACGACGCCACCGTGCAGCGGCTGCCCTGATGCGGCATCTGGTGGTCGCCGCCGCGGTCATCCGGCACGACGGCGCGTTCCTGCTGACCCGTCGTGCCGCGGCCGCGCACCTCGGCGGCATGTGGGAGTTCCCCGGTGGCAAGACCGAGCCGGGTGAGTCGATCGACGCCGCGCTGGTGCGTGAGATTCGCGAGGAACTCGGCTGCGATTCGGCCGTCGGACCCCTGCTGCTTGTCACCACCCATGTTTATCCGGAGGTACGCGTGGAGCTGCACTTCTTCGAGACGACTCTGCACGGCGAGCCCATGCCGCAGCTCGGACAGCAGATGGCCTGGGTGGACCGGGATCACCTGCGGACGATGCCGTTGCCGGACGCCGATGCCGCGCTCGTCGCGCTGCTGACCCGGGATGTCGCCGCCGGTCACGAGCTGGTGCCGTGAGCCTCGGGGTGTCGCGCGACGTCAACCGCATCGAAGCCTTCAGCGACGTCGTTTTCGGCTTCGCCCTGACGCTGCTGGTGGTCTCGCTCGAAGTGCCGCGCACCTTCGCCGACATGGTGCAGAGCGTGCGGGCGATGCCGGCCTTTGCCGCCTCGTTCGCAATCCTGCTGCTGATCTGGCAGGAACACCACAATTTCTTCCGGCGCTACGGCGTGCACGACGGCGTGTCGATATGGATCAACGGCCTGCTGCTGTTCGTGGTGCTGTTCTACGTTTACCCGCTCAAGTTCCTGATGACGATGCTGATCGGGCCGGACGGCATCTTCTTCGGCCGCCGGCCAGCTGGCGTCGAGCTAGCCCAGGTGCCGTGGCTGATGGTGATGTACGGCGCCGGCTTCGCGCTGTTGTTCCTGCTGCTGGCGGCGCTGCACTGGCGGGCCCTGAGCTGCTTGCGTCGCAGTGACGAATCGGCGGCCCGCTTGCGAGCACTGCGGGTCAGTCTCGGCGCCTGCCTGGTCTACGTCGCGGTGGCGGCCATCTCGATTCTGCTGGCACTGGCCGGACCGACCCGGTGGGCGGTGCCAGCGTCAGGGTTTGTTTACGCGTTCATCGGCGTGGCGCACTACCTGTACCACGCGGTGCTGACGCCTAGGCTGTTCCCGGTGGCGCCGACCGCGCCGTGAGCCGGAACGCGCAGTGCCGGGCCATCGGACAGACGAGACAGAGCGGCTTGCGCGCGGTGCAGACGATCGCGCCCAAGTCCATCAGCGCCTGGTTGAAGTCGAAGACGTGCTTGTGCGGCAGCAGGGTGCGGGAGATGTCCCAGAGGTGACGCCGCATAGCGTGCGACTTCGGTTCGCCGTCGCCGACGAAGACCCGGAACAGGACGCGAGCGACGTTGGTGTCGAGGATCGCCGCGCGCTGGCCGAAGGCGAAGCTGCGGATGGCGCCCGCGGTGTAGGCGCCGATGCCCTTGAACGATCGCAAGGTCGTTTCGTCGGACGGCAGCCGGCCGTCGTAGCGGCTGACCGCCTCGCGAGCGATCGACTGCAGGCGGCGTGGTCGGATGTTGTAGCCGAGCGGCCGCCAGGTCTGGACCACCTCGTCGTCTGCAGCCTCGGCGAGCGCCTCGAAGCTCGGGTACTTGCGCAGCCACTCCTCGTACTTGGGCAGCACGCGGTCGACCTGGGTCTGCTGCAGCATGATTTCCGAGACCAGGATGTGGTACGGATCGCGGGTCCGTCGCCACGGCAGGTCACGGCCCTGGGCGCGGTACCAGGTCAGCAGCGTGGTGCGAAAACGCCGGCGCGCGAGCGGCGCGGGCAGGGGACCCGGTGGCCCGGACGAGCGTGGCACCGGCGGAGTATACGTCCTGAGCGATCCGCGGATGTGCGCCACGCGGCGAGTCGAAGGAGAGCGTGACGCTGCACCAGGCTTACGCGCGTTGCCAGGCGATTGCCGCGGCCCACTACGAGAACTTCCCGGTCGCGTCACGGCTGGTGCCGGCGCGGATGCGGCCGCACGTCGCGGCGGTGTATGCGTATGCGCGCGCGGCCGATGACTTCGCCGACGAAGGTGATCTGCCGCCGGCCGACCGCCTCGGGCACCTCGCGATGTGGCGCGAGTATCTCCAGGCCAGCGCGGCACCAGGCTTCACGGCAGCGGCGGTGGCCACGGTGTCTGCCAGCGACGCGCAGGCCATTTTCGTCGCCGTGCAGGACACGGCGCAGCGCTGTGGCCTCGACCCGGTGCTGCTCGCCGATCTGCTCTCGGCATTCGAGCAGGATGTGACGCAGACCCGCTACGACAGCTGGAGCGACGTGCTCGATTACTGCCGGCGTTCCGCCAACCCGATCGGCCGGCTGGTGCTGGGCATCGCCGGGGTGCACGACGCCGAGGCGGCGCGACAGTCGGATGCCACCTGCACCGCTCTGCAGCTGGCCAATTTCTGGCAGGACCTCGGGCAGGACTGGCGGCGCGGCCGGCTGTACGTGCCCGCGGAGGTGCTCGAGAGGTACGGCGCGCAGACCGGAGCCCTCGATCAGGGCGCGACCGACGTTCCCTGGCGTGCCGCGATCGACGACGTCTGCGGACGGACCCTCCAGTTGTTCGCCGACGGGCGCGGCGTGTGCGACGCCGTGCACGGTCGGCTGCGCTACGAACTACGGGCCACCTGGCTCGGCGGCCGCCGCATCCTGGACCGCACCGCGGCCGTCCGCCAGCAGTCGCTCCACGACCGCCCGGTGCTCGGCGCCGCCGATCTCGCGACGATCGCGGCTGGCGCGTTGCTCTGGTGGCGAAGGTAGAATCGACGCGCTCGCGCATGTCACGTGACACCAACTTCGCGTATTCGTTCCTGGTGTTGTCCAAGGACCGGCGCATCGCGATCACCGCGGTCTGGGACTTCTGCCGGGCCGTGGACGACGAGGTGGACGAGGACGTCGATCGACCGCTCGAGGTGCGACAGGCGGCGCTGCAGCGCTGGCGTGACGAACTGGCGGCCTGCTTCGAGGGCGGGCTGCCACAAACTCCCCAGGGGCGGGCCCTGCAGGGGGTCGTCGCGCAGTGGCCGGTGCCGCGACTGGCCTTCGAGCAGCTGATCGACGGCTGTGCGATGGACCTCGTGGCGACCCGCTTTGCAACCTTCGCAGACC
>JACDAO010000650.1 GCA_013695405.1 Acidobacteriota bacterium
GCAGACGCCGACGTCGCTGGCTGGCGCGCTCGATGCGCCGGCGACGGCCGAGATCTACGTGAACGGGAAGCTGGTCTCGCGCGCCGCACTGCCGGCGGGCGCCTTTTCCCTCGAAGACATTCCGGCCAGCATCGGCCTCGGCGACGTGCGGGTGGTACTGCGCGATGCCTTCGGCCGACAGCAGGACCTGACCCAGCAGTTCTACCGCGGTCCGTCGCTGCTGCGGCCAGGCACCCACCAGTTCCGCTACCAGGTCGGCGTCGATCCTCGTCAATCGAGCGGCCTCGGCGGACGCACGTACGTGCTCGCCGAGCATCGCGTCGGCCTGACGCGCGCGCTGACCGTCGGCGCGACCGCCACCGGCATGGACACCCAGTGGCGGGGTGGCCCGATCGTCGCGGTGCAGAGCCCGCTGGGAGGGCTCGAACTGGGCGCGCTCGTGGATGCTGGCGCGGGTGCGGCCCGATACGGAGGATCGGCCGCGTACGACTACCGCAGCCGCTGGCTGTCGTTGCGCCTGTCGCTGGCGCCCTCCGAACGATCGTGGGCGCTCGGCCCGACACGCTACGACCTGGTCACGGGCGTCGGCGCGGCGCCGTGGCGAGGCACCAGTGTCTTTGCCGGACTGACCCGCGTCCACGACTGGCGGGGTGCCCGCCAGACCCGTGCGTCGGTCGGCACCTCGCTCTCCTGGTGGCGGCGATCGTCCCTGCAGGTGCAGGCCAGTCGGGTCCAGTCCGCAGGCGAGCCGGGTGCCTTCGGCATCGGCGTCACGTGGGGGCTCGCGTTCGGCAACCGCTCGAGTGCCTCGATCGGCTGGAGCGCGTCGGACGGGGTGGCCGGGCCGATGATCGCGACGGTGCAGACACCGATGCCTACGGGCCCGGGCGTCGGCTACATGGCGCAATGGGCCGGCGACGGGCAGCGCGAGGCAATCACGCGGACGATGCTGTCGGCGCAGCACCCGCTGCTGCGTGCCGACGTGCAGCACCTCCGTGTGGGCGGTCAGGACACCTGGGACGCCAACGTGTCTGGCGCGGTAGTCGTCGCCGGCGGCGGCGTCTTCCTGACGCGTCCGATTCCTGATGCCTGGGCGCTCGTCGAGATCCCGTCCGGCAGCGGCGTGCAGGCCTCCGCCAGCAACCAGCAGGTCGGCCGCACGAACCGCGGCGGCAGGCTGCTGGTGCCGTCGCTCACCAGTTACACCCCGCAACGCCTGTCCGTCGACGCCGAGGATCTGCCGATCGGCGCCGTCCTCGGCGCCTACGACGCCACCATCGTGCCGCGGCTTCGGGCCGGCGTGCGCGTGCGATTCGCCGCGGTCGCCCTCCGCGCCTGGAGCGGTCGCCTGCTGCTGCCGGCGACGTGGGCGTCGCTGGGGGCCACTGCCCGCCTGGAACGCGGCGGCGGCACGGTCATGGCCCGATCGCCAGTCGGGCACGGCGGTGAGGTCTACTTCGAGTTCGACGGCGGCGACCCGGTGCGGGTGGTGGTCGAATCCGCACTCGCGGTGGCGACGTGCGACCTGCCCGAGCGACGCGCGGTTGGCGACGCAACTCTCACCGACATCGGCGACCTGACGTGCCGCGAGACCGTGACGACGCTGGTGAACGCCAGGTGAGCCCACGGTATGCGATGGCCGCCGCCACGCTCGCGGCGGTGCTCCTGTGGGGCGCGCCGGCCGTGGCGCAACTCGGACTCAGCTGCACGATCGAAGCGTCGCCGGTGGCCTTCGGCACCTACGACGTGTTCGCGGCGTCGCCTTCCGACTCGACCGGCACGGTGACCGTCAGGTGCACGCTCGGCGTCGGGCTCTCGATTGCCCTGAGTGCCGGAGCCTCGGGGACGTACAGCCCACGCCGCCTGCAGGGGAGCACTGCGACGTTGGCGTACAACCTCTACACCGACGCCGCACGCACCTCGGTGTGGGGCAATGGCAGCGGCGCAACCAGCACGGTGTTCCATCTGCTGCAGGCGCTGACGCCGGTCGTGACGACGGTGCACGCCCGTGTGCCGGCCGGCCAGGATGTGCG
>JACDAO010000654.1 GCA_013695405.1 Acidobacteriota bacterium
GCGCCTGTCAACTGCTCGACCTCCGCGGCCGACAGATACGTCGGCGCGCCCATTTCGATCCAGCGGCCGTGCGCGTTGGCGTGGCTGTCATCGATGCGTTCGAGATGAACGGCGTGCGGTGCGGACCAGCCTGTCAACTCGAGGTGCACCAGTTCGGTTGAAATCGGCTGGCGCGGTTGCGCATGATTGGTCATCAGGATCGTCACGCGGTGACCGTCACGCACCACCCAGACGTCCACGGTGGGGTGAACGCCAGACACACTGAGGCGATCGGTGCCCAGGTGGTGCAACAACTCGAACGCCCGGTAGACCGGTTTCGGGATGCCATGGAGATTGAGCAAGCCGAACCCGCCATGGAACGGGACCGACGGAAAATAGTTCTCCGCGAAAATGTCGGTGAACGTCCAGAAGCTGTAGCCCTGCACGAGGTCCGCGAGGTTCATCAGGATGCGCGTGACGTACGCGGCGGCGAACGGCTGATCATGCAGTAGGTCGCGCGGGTTCGATGAGACATTCCACTCGGTGTAGAACAGGGGACGCTCGCGGGCATCGCGACGCGCCTCGGACGCCCGTTCGCGCATCACGTCGCGCGGCGCGTTGGCGAGCTGCGTCCGGGTGTCGGCGCCGATTTCGCCGAAGGCATCGGTCGGGTAGTAGTGGGTGGTCACGAAATCGGCCGGCAAACCCTCCTTGTCGCAGAAGTCCAAAAACTCCTGGATCCAGGCACTCTGTGCCGTGGCGGGGCCACCGACGCGTAGCGAGGCGTCCACGCCTTTGATCGCATCGACGGTGTGGCGATACAGGCGGAAGTAGTCCGCCTGAGTGCCGGTCCAGAAGTGCGCGAGGTTGGGTTCGTTCCAGACTTCGAAATACCACTGGCTCACTTCGCCGATGCCGTAGCGATCAACCCAGTGCCGCAACAGCGTCGCGATGAGCGACGCCCATTGTCCGTAGTCGCGCGGGGGTGTCACGTTGCCGCGGTAACGGAAGACGGTGTGGGTGCCTGACGCGAGGGTCGCGGGCATGAAGCTGAGCTCGACGAACGGCCGGACACCGATCGACAGCAGGAAGTCGATGATCTGGTCGATGTTGAAGAATGAGTAGAGCAATTCCTCTCTGTGGCAGATCAGCGTCCCCATGTCGTCCGAGAGGAGCCCATGGAAGCGCACGTGCCGGAACCCCAGTTCGCGCCGGCACTGACGGAGCTGTGTCTGCCAGTCGGCGCGCAGCGCGATCGGCGCGTGGTCGCTGCCGACGGTGTGCTCCCACACATGCGCGAAGGGAGTGGAGGCCTGCGAGAGATCGCTGGAAAAGGTGATCATCTGTCTCGTCCGTTCTCCATGAGCGCAGTCTCCCGATGCAATCCAGGTGCCTCCGCGCCCGAGGAAGATTCCAGACTCAGCTCGTCCGCTCACGCGACGGGAGCCCGGTTGCATTCAGTCAGAAATCCCTGCCCACGCCGCTCACACGAAGCGGCGTCAGCGCCTCGATCAGCGCTATCGGGGAGGCTGATCTGGGTTCGGATCATGATAGCGTCAGCTGTTATCAACGGCCCTCTGGCGAGGTTTCAGCGCTCCGTCAACTTCAATCCTATTCAT
Source organism: Acidobacteriota bacterium (assembly GCA_013695405.1). GTDB lineage: Bacteria > Acidobacteriota > Vicinamibacteria > Vicinamibacterales > Vicinamibacteraceae > Luteitalea. The sequence goes on from JACDAO010000654.1 coordinate 1,599, forward strand.
TCTTTGACATCGATCAGCGCCTCGTAACGCATGGCACACACACCGATGAACCGGAGAGCGTGGGCGATCGCAGAGGGCTACATCCCCGGCGCCAGCACGGGACCAGAGCCGGTGATGACCAGTCACGAGACCGCGTGCCTGCTTAACACCACGGACCGCGAGGCGCGTGTCGAGATCACTATTTTCTTCGCCGACCAGGAGCCCGCCGGCCCGTACCGACTGCCTTCGCTGGGAGCGAATGACGCCGATGCGCACTCCGCAACTTGTGGTCGTCACGGGCGCGTCAGCCGGGCTCGGCCGCGCCATCGTCAGGCGGTTCGCGCGCGACGGCGCGCACGTGGGTCTGCTGGCACGCGGCATCGACGGGCTTGAAGGCGCTCGCCAGGATGTGGAGGCGCTGGGAGGACGGGCCTTGGC
>JACDAO010000657.1 GCA_013695405.1 Acidobacteriota bacterium
GGTACATCTTCGTCAGCGGCGGCGTGGTTTCGTCGGTTGGCAAGGGCATCACCGTCGCCTCGCTCGGGCGACTGCTCAAGAGTCGCGGCATCTCGGTCTCGGTGCTCAAGCTGGACCCCTACCTGAACGTCGACCCGGGCACGATGAGCCCGTATCAGCACGGTGAGGTGTACGTCACCGACGACGGCGCCGAGACGGATCTCGACCTCGGCCACTACGAGCGCTTCACGAGCACGGTGACGTCGAAGAACTCGAACTGGACGACCGGCAAGATTTATCTCTCGGTGATTCAGCGCGAACGCCGCGGCGACTACCTCGGCGCAACGGTGCAGGTGATTCCACACATCACCAACGCGATCAAGGAGAGCATCCTGGCCGTCTCCGACGGCGTCGACGTGGTGCTGGTCGAGATTGGCGGCACCGTCGGCGACATCGAGAGCCTGCCGTTCCTCGAGGCGATTCGCCAGTTCCGCCAGGACGTCGGCCGCGAGAACACCCTGTACATCCACCTCACGCTGGTGCCGCACGTCAGCACGGCGGGGGAACTCAAGACCAAGCCGACCCAGCACAGCGTCCGCGACCTGCGCTCGATCGGCATCCAGCCCGACATCCTGCTGTGCCGCACCGATCGCATCCTGCCGCGTGACATCAAGCGCAAGATCGCGTTGTTCTGCGACGTCCACGAGGACGCGGTGATCACCGCGCGCGACGTGACCAGCGTCTACGAGGTGCCGCTGGCGCTGGCCGAAGAAGGTATCGATCACATCGTGCTCAAGCAGTTGTCGCTGCCCGACCGGCCGCGACCCGTCGGCGCGTGGGAGGATCTGGTCGATCGGATCCGTCAGCCGAAGGGCGAGGTGACGATCCACGTGGTCGGCAAGTACGTCGGCCTCGAGGACTCCTACAAGAGCCTGACCGAGGCGCTGTTCCACGGCGGCATCCAGCATCGGCTCAAGGTCAACATCAAGTGGATCGAAGCCGAAGCCCTCGAAGCCGACGGCGGCGAGCGGGAACTCGACGGCGCCCAGGGCATCCTGGTGCCGGGCGGCTTCGGCGACCGCGGCACACGCGGGATGATGAAGGCGGTCGAAGTGGCGCGGGCCAGGCAGATCCCGTTCTTCGGCATCTGCTACGGCTTCCAGTGGGCGACCGTGGAGTTCGCCCGCAACGTCTGCGGGATCGCCGCGGCCGACAGCACCGAAGTCGCCCCAGACACCCCCGACAAGGTGATCTACAAGCTGCGTGACCTGCTCGGCGTCGACGACCTCGGCGGCACGATGCGCCTCGGGTCGTACGCGTGTCAGCTCAAGCCCGGGTCGCTGGCGCACCGCGTCTACGGGTCGGACGTGATTCACGAACGGCATCGGCACCGCTACGAGTTCAACTGCCTGTACGAACCGGCAGTGAGCGCACGCGGCATGCAGGTGGTTGGCCGCTCGCTGGACGGCAAGTTCGTCGAGATCGTCGAGCTGCCGTCGCATCCGTGGTTCATCGCGGTGCAGTTCCATCCCGAGTTCAAGTCCAAGCCAATCAAGCCGCACCCGCTGTTTGCCGGCTTCGTCGACGCCGCGGCGCGCACCCGGACGCCTGCCGCCGACGCGCAGGCGACCCCGGCGACCACGATGGCGTAGCGTCGGCCCGTATAATGCCGGGGTGCATCCGGTACAGGTGGGACCGGTGACGTATGGCACCGGTCACCTCGTGCTGATTGCCGGCCCGTGCGTCATCGAAAGCGAGGCGCACGCGCTCGACCTCGGCCACGCCGTGGCCGGCATGGCACGTGCCGCCGATGTCCCGTACATCTTCAAGGCGTCCTTCGACAAGGCCAATCGCACCTCGCTCGACGCCTTCCGTGGGCCCGGTCTCGAGTCCGGTCTGCGCACACTCGATCGCGTCAGGCGCGAGGTCGGCGTGCCGGTGCTGACCGACGTCCACGAACCCGCGCAGGTCGCGGTCGTCGCCGAAGTGGTCGACGTGCTGCAGATTCCGGCGTTCTTGTGTCGCCAGACGGACCTGTTGGTCGCCGCGGCCAGAACCGGCCGGGTCGTCAACATCAAGAAAGGGCAGTTCCTCTCCCCCGCGGACATGCGCCATCCGCTCGAAAAGGTGCGCGCCTCCGGTAACGCACAGGTGCTCCTGACCGAGCGCGGCACGACCTTCGGCTACCAGAACCTGGTCGTCGACATGCGCAGCTTCCCGCAGTTGCGGCAACTCGGCGCGCCGGTGATCTACGACGTCACCCACAGCCTGCAACTGCCGGGCGCCGGTGACGGCCGCACCAGCGGCCAGGCCGGCTTGATCGCGACGATGGCGGCCGCGGGCGTCGCCGCCGGCGTCGACGGCGTGTTCCTCGAAGTGCACGAGGCGCCCGAGCGGGCACGCAGCGATGCCGACAACGCGCTGCGTCTCGACTTGCTGCCGGCGCTGCTGGCGCGGCTGCAGCGCATCCACGCGGCGGTGTCCGACTGACCGGCCCTGTGCTCGCTCCCGACGCGCCTCACGTCCGGTCGGCAGCGCTCGACCTCGCCGCCCGCGTGCTGCGGATCGAGGCGGCAGCGGTCGAGGCGCTGATTGGGCGGCTCGACCATCGCTTCGAACAGGCGGTGGCGCTGCTGGCGGCCTGCCGCGGTCGCGTCGTGGTCACCGGTCTCGGCAAGTCCGGCCTGATCTGCCGCAAGATCGCGGCGACCTTGTCGAGCACCGGCACACCTGCCTTCTTCCTGCACCCGGCCGAGGCGCTGCACGGCGACCTCGGGGTGGTCACTGTCGACGACGTCATCCTGGCGGTGTCGCACGGCGGTGAGACCCCGGAAGTCGTGCGGCTGGTCGAGACGATCCGGCGTCTCGGCCCGCCGTTGATTGCGATGACCGGCACGCCCGGCTCGACGATGGCACGGCTGGCCGACGTCCACCTCGATTGTGGCGTCGACGAGGAAGCGTGCCCGCTCAACCTGGCACCGACGGCCAGCACCACGGCGGCCCTGGCGCTCGGGGACGCGCTGGCGATGGTGCTGCTGGTGGCCAAGGGGTTTCGACCCGAGGACTTCGCACACCGCCATCCGGGCGGCACGCTGGGCAAGCGGCTGTTGCGCGTGCAGCAGGTGATGCACGTCGGCACCGGCGTGCCGCGGGTGCCTGCCGAGACGCCGATGCCCGAGGTGATCTACGAGATGAGCCGCAAGGGCCTCGGCATGACCTGCGTCACTGACGATGCCCACGGGCTGCGCGGCATCATCACCGATGGCGACCTCCGCCGCCTGATGCTGGCCGACGGCGCCGCGATGGCGCGGCGCGCCGGCGAGGTGATGACGCGGACGCCGACCACCGTGACCGGCGATCTGCTCGCCGCCGCAGCCCTGACGGTGATGCAGACACGCCGCATCACCTCGGTGCCCGTCGTTGCAGCCGACGGCACGCTCGAAGGCGTGCTGCACATCCACGATCTGTGGCGCGCGGAGCGCGGCTGATGACCGAAGGAGCGTGGCACGAGCGGGCCCGTCGCATCCGCGTCATCCTGTTCGACGTGGACGGCGTGCTCACCGACGGCGGCGTCTACATGCACGCCGACGGCTCGGAGTCCAAGCGGTTCGACATCAAGGACGGCGCCGGGATCGTGCTCGCCCGCCGCGCCGGGTTGACCGTCGGCCTGATCTCGGCGCGGCAGTCCGCCTCGACCGGCCATCGCGCCAGGCAGCTCGGCATGGACCCGGTGCGCCAGGGCGTGCACGACAAGGCCGACGCGCTGGCCGAACTGATGCGCACGCATGACTGGGAGCCGGAGACGATCGCCTACATGGGCGACGATGTGGTAGACCTGCCGATACTCCGGCGGGTCGGCCTGTCCGCCTGTCCGGCTGACGCCTCGGCCGACGTCCGATCCGCGGTGCACCTGGTCAGCCCCTGTGCGGGGGGCCACGGCGCGGCGCGGGCGCTGATTGAAGTCATTCTGCGCGCCCAGCAACGCTGGGACGCACTGGTCGGCGCGCCCGTCCCGGAACGCCCGTGATCTCCGAATACCTGCCCCTGCTCTCCGCACTCGTCGCGCTGCTGGTCGGCTTGTCGGCTGGCAAGGCCTGGGAGCGCTACAAACTGCACGAAGGCCGCTGGATCGACCGCCGCAAGGCGCGCCAGTCGCCGCACTACATCCAGGGGCTCAACTTCCTGGTCGCCAACCAGCTCGACCACGCGATCGAGGAACTGAGTCAGGCTGCGCGCGTCGACGAGGACGCCGTCGAGATCCACATGATTCTCGGCAACCTGTATCGCGAGAAGGGACAGGTCGGCCGCGCCATCCAGATCCACCAGCAGATCCTGCAGAAGCCGCGCCTGAGCAAACTCGAACACACCTACGCGCTGCTCTGCCTCGGACTGGACTTCACCCGCGGCGGCTTCGTCGACCGCGCCCACGAGGCGTTCGGCGAGGTGCTGCGGCTCGACCCCAGCAACCAGCACGCGCTGCTGCAGTTGCAGAAGCTGTACGAGGACCAGAACCAGTGGTCGGACGCCTATCGGGTCCGCCGCGAACTGGCGCGCGACGACGAACCCGAGCATCAGAAGCGACGCCACCAGCAGATTCAGGCATTCCTCGAGAACGAGCTCGGGATGCAGGCGCTGGCCCGCCAGGACCGCAGCGCGGCCCGGCAGCACTTCCAGGCGGCGATCGATCTCGATGCGGACGTGGTTCCGGCCTACCTCAATCTCGGCGACGTCCGCCGCGATGCCGGCGACATGCCCGGCGCGGTCGAGATCTGGGAGCGTCTGGTCGCCTCGAAGCCGCTGCGCGGCCACCTGGTCGGTGATCGGCTGGCCGAAGCGTACGTCGGCGGCGGACGGCCCGACGCCTTCGAACATCTGTTCCGGCGCATTGCCACCAACCACCCGCAGGACTGGCGCGCGCGGCTGGCACTGTCGAATTTCCACCTCCGCGCCGGGCGGCCGCACGACGCCCTGCAGATGGTGCTCGCGGCGCTGACCATCAATCCGCATGCCCTGCTGGTGCACCAGGCGGCGTGGGACAGCCTGCTCGCGCTGCATCTGGATCAGGAGTCGGTGGAGCGCTACGTGACCCACAGCCGCGACGCGGTGTTCTACCGCGATCCGCACATC
>JACDAO010000676.1 GCA_013695405.1 Acidobacteriota bacterium
ATCGACGCCTTCACCGAGCGGCTCGACCGCGTGTTCACCCACCCGGTGCTCGGCATGATTGTCTTCCTGCTGGTGATGGGCGGCCTGTTCTACGCGCTGTTCGCGATGGCCGCCGTGCCGATGGACCTGATCGAGTCGACCTTCTCGCTGCTCGGCGAGTACTCGGCCCGGCACCTGCCCGACGGGCCCGTGCGGGCCCTGGTTTCCGAGGGGATCATCAGCGGCGTCGCCGGAACGGTGGTTTTCCTGCCGCAGATCTGTCTGCTGTTCTTCCTGATCAGCCTGCTCGAGGACACCGGCTACCTCGCGCGGGCCGCGTTCGTGATGGACCGCGTGCTGCACCGCTTCGGCCTGCCCGGTCATGCGTTCGTGCCGCTGTTGACCTCGTCGGCGTGCGCGCTGCCCGGGATCATGTCGACGCGCCTGATTCCCAACCGTCGCGACCGGCTGGCGACGATCATGGTCGCGCCGCTGATGAGCTGCTCGGCGCGGCTTCCGGTGTACGTCCTGCTCACCAGCCTGCTGTTCGCCGACCGCCCGCTGCTCGCCGGGATGGCCTTTGCCGGCTGCTACCTGCTCGGCGCCCTGGCCGCATTGATCACCGCGGTGGTCTTCAGTCGCACCTGGCTGAAGGGTGAGGCCCGGCCGATGGTGCTCGAGTTGCCCAGTTACAAGTGGCCGTCGCTGCGAAACGCGATATTCACGGCCAAGGACCAGGGCGTGGCCTTTCTGCAAACCGCCGGCACGGTCATCATGGCGATCTGCATCGTGATGTGGTGGCTCAGTGCCTACCCGCACGTCGAGCCGCCGGCCGAAGCCGTGGCGCTGCGGGCGCAGGCCGCCGAGGTCTCGAGCAGCCCGCAGCAGCGTGACGGCCTGCTGGCTCGCGCCGATCTGCTGCAGGCACGTGCCGAACAGAGCGGCACCTTCGCCGGCAAGATCGGGAGGACCCTGCAGCCGGTGTTCGCGCCGCTCGGCTACGACTGGCAACTGACGGTCGGGGTGCTGACCAGTTTCCTGGCGCGCGAGGTGTTCGTCTCGACGATGTCGGTGCTGGTCGGGGGATCGACCGACGACGAGGTCGATGTCGGGGTCATCCACCGCATTCGTACCGCGAGCCGCGAGGACGGCACGCCGCTGTTCACGGCGGCCACTGCAGCCAGTGCGCTGGTGTTCTTCGTGCTTGCCATGCAGTGCCTGCCGACGCTGACGGTGACGCAGCGCGAGACCGGCGCCTGGCGCTATCCGCTGATTCAGCTGGTCTACATGACCACGCTCGCCTACGTCGCCGCGTTGATTGTCTACCAGGGGCTCAGGGCTGGAGGGATCGCGTGATTCCGGACGGCGTCTCGACCAGCGAGTTGATTCAGCACGCGATCGTCGGACTGGTCGCGCTGTGGGCGCTCACCGTGGTGTTGCGCAAGGTGCTGGGCGTGTTCGAGAAGCGCCCCGCCAGTCAGGCACCCGCCTGCGGCAACTGCGCCGCCGGGCAGGCCGCGCACAAGAAGCCGGGAACGCCCTCGCGCTGACGAGGCTACTTCCTGAACAGATAGTCGAGTGTCACCGAGGTCAGCGCCCGCACCCCGAGCGGCAGCGCGTCTTCGTCCATGTCGAAGTACTCGGTGTGAATCATCGCGGTGATTTTCTTCTCGGTGTTGCCGACGCCGAGGAAGAAGAACAGTCCGGGAATCTTCTGCTGGTAGAGCGCGAAGTCCTCGGCGCCCATCTGCGGCGGCGGTGAGGTCAGGCGGTCCCGTCCGCCCATCACCTCGGCAAGCACCGGCACGCTGGCCGACGCCAGGGTCGGATCGTTGAAGGTCACCGGGTTGCCGGCCGGGAAGTCGAGCGTGAAGGTGGCGCCAGACGCCTCGGTGATGCCCCTGGTGACGCGCTCGATCAGCGCGCGGACACGCTCGGGCCCGTCCTGGCTCAGCGTCCGGACGGTGCCGGTGAGGACCACCTGGTCGGCGATGATGTTGAAGCGGTTGCCACCGTTGATGGTGCCAATCGACAGCACGATCGGCTCGGCGGCGTTGTTCATGCGGCTCGGGATGGTCTGCAGCGCCGAGACCACCTGGGCGGCAATCACGACCGGGTCGATGCCGGTGTGCGGGTAGGCGGCGTGGGTCTTCTTGCCGACGATCGTCAGGGTGAAGCGGTTGCTGCTGGCCATCGCTGCCCCGACGTTGACGCCGATGGTGCCGACCTGCAGCGTCGGCATCACGTGCAGGCCGAAGATCGCCGTCGGCGCCGGGCCCGCGAACACGCCCGCCTCGAGCATGCGTTCGGCGCCGCTCTTGCCGCCGTCCGGGTCGCCTTCCTCGGCGGGCTGGAACAGGAACACCACCGTTCCCGGAATCTCGGCGCGCATCCCGGCGAGCACTTCCGCCACGCCGAGGCCGATCGAGACGTGGCCGTCATGGCCGCACGCGTGCTTGACGTTGGCGACCGTCGACTTGTAGGGCACCTCGATCAGCTCGGGGATCGGCAGCGCATCCATGTCGGCACGCACCCCGACCACCTTGCCGGGCCGCCCGCCCCTGAGCACGCCGACCACGCCGGTCACCCCGACCTGCTCGCGCACCTCGTCGAACTTCAGGGCGCGCAGGCGGTCGGCAACCAGCTTTGCGGTGCGGATCTCGCGGAACCCGAGTTCCGGGTGCCGGTGGATGTCACGTCGCACCTCGACCAGCCGTGGGCGCAATGCCGCGGCCTGCTGGGCCACGCGCTGACGCATCGGCTCGGGCACGCTGATGTCTTGCGCGCCAGCACCGACAGGCAGGAACACGATCAGGGCGAGGAGGGGCGACCGCAGCTGCATGGTTCGGGCATGGTAATGCACGGACCGGTCGATCGAGCCGTACCGGGCATTCGGGCATTCAGGCTTCACGGGCTTCAGCCTTCAGGCATCAGGCATCGGGCGCGGTCGGCAGCGTGTAGGATCGACGGTCATGCGACTGATCACGCGTTGTGCCGTCACCGCAGTGCTGGCCACGTCCGCGGTCGTGCCGGCGCTGGCCCAGTCGACCTCTGCCGCCGCGTCACCGCGGGAAGTCAGTGGCGTTGTCGAGGCGCCGTTGGCGCGCGCCCGCGCGCTGATGAAGGACGTGCCGCTGATCGACGGGCACAACGACCTGCCGTGGGCGATGCGCGAGGGGACGCGCTACGACTTCGACAAGGTCGACATCGCGAAGAGTCAGCCGCAGCTGATGACCGATATCCCGAGGATTCGCGCCGGGCATCTCGGCGGGCAGTTCTGGTCGGTGTACGTGCCGGCCACGCTGCAGGGCGATGCCGCGGTCAGTGCCACGCTCGAGCAGGTCGACGCGGTCTACGAGATGCTGCGGCGCTACCCCGAGACCTTTGCGCTGGCCCGGACGGCGGCTGACGTCGAACGCGCCTTCAAGGACGGCAAGGTGGCCTCGATGATCGGCGTCGAGGGCGGCCACTCGATCGACAGCTCGCTCGGCACGCTGCGGATGTTCAGCCGTCTCGGCGCCCGTTACATGACGCTGGCGTATGGCACTGACCTGCCCTGGGCCGGTGCGGCGGGCGAGGACACACAGGGCCTGTCGCCGTTCGGTCAGGAAGTGGTCCGCGAGATGAACCGGCTCGGCATGCTGGTCGACCTCAGTCACACGTCGACGAGGACGATGGCCGATGCGCTGCGGGTGACCCAGGCCCCGGTGATCTTCTCGCACTCGTCGGCGCGCGCGGTGTGCGACGTGCCGCGCAACGTCCCAGACGACATCCTGCGCCAGTTGCCGCGCAATGGCGGCGTCGTGATGGTGACCTTCGTGCCCGGATTCATCTCCGAGGACGCGGCGGCGGCCTCGCGCCGGACGCAGGCCCAAGTCGCGCAGTTCCTGACGCAATTCCCGGACAACCCTGCCGCCCGGCAGCAGGCCCTGGTTGAATGGCGCACGAGCAATCCGGAGCCGCGGGCGACGCTGGCGCAGGTCGCCGATCACATCGACCACATCCGCACGGTCGCGGGCATCGACCACCTCGGGCTCGGCGGTGACTTCGACGGCATCACGTCGGTGGTGCAGGGTCTCGAGGACGTCAGCACCTACCCCGCCCTGGTCGCCGAGCTGCTGCGCCGCGGCTACTCGGACACCGACGTCAGGAAGATCCTCGGGCTCAACGTGCTGCGGGTGATGCGCCGTGCCGAGGAGGTCGCGACGCGGCTGCAGGGCGCCGGGGCGCCGTCGATCAAGACCATCGATCAGCTCGACGGCGTTGCTCGCAAGGGCCAGCCGGTCACGCCGGCACGCTGATCACGTGGACGACCGCACGCGCCTGACGATCGTGGCGCTCGGCGACTCGACCACCGCCGGCACGCCCGGGTTCCGATCGCCAATCGAGTCGCCGCCACACGGTGAGGGCGACCGCACCAGCCAGTTCGCGTACTGGATGATGCAGGTGCGACCGGCGTGGCTGGTGCACAATCGCGGCGTCGACGGCCAGCGCAGCGATCAGATCGCCGCGCGCTTCGATCGCGACGTGCTGGCGGTGCGCCCCGACGCGCTGATCCTGCTCGCGGGCGTCAACGACGTGTACCAGGGCCTGCCTCCGACCACGGTCGAGGACGTGCTCGGCGACCTGTACGCCCGCGCCGGGACTGCGGGCATCCCGGTCGTGGCTTGTTCGATCGTGCCGTACGACACCGCCACCCCCGCGCAGAACGTCGCGATGCACGCGATCAACGCGTGGATCCGGGCTCACGCGGCCACGACGCCCGGCCTGGTGTTTTGCGACACGCGTGCCGCGGTGGCCAGTCCACGGGATCCGGACCGCCTGCTCGATTCGCCGGACGGCTTGCACCCGTCGCCCGCAGGCTACCGGGCGATGGCCTATGCGCTGGTGGCGGCCCTCGACGCGCTGCAGATTCCGTAGCCGGCGTGCGGCCAGGTAATGTGACCCTCGGCAAGACCAGCCTGGGGCTAGCCTGGTCCCGGCAGGATCAGCGGGCCGAGCGCAAGCCGGTCGGGTCGCCACAGCGGCAGCGCCTCGTCGAGCGATGCCGCCCCCGGCACGCCCAACCACGGCAGGACCGTGCGCCAGACGTCGGCAGGCGTGGCCCCGGCGTCCCGCAGCGCGCCGACGTGGGCCGACCCGTGCGACTTGGACAGCTTGCGGCCGTCGGCGCCGACGATCAGCGGGGTGTGCAGCCAATCCGGCGGGGCCGCACCGAGCGCCTGCCACAGCTGCACCTGCACCGCCGTGTGGTCGAGCAGATCGCCGCCGCGCACCACGTCGGTGACGCCGTCGGCGATGTCGTCGGCCACCACAGCCAGGT
>JACDAO010000682.1 GCA_013695405.1 Acidobacteriota bacterium
GCGTAGGTGTCGACGCCGGGCGCCAGCGCCGCGAAGCTGTCGGCCACCGCAGCCGGCGCGTCAGCGCGTGGCGGCGCGAACTCGCCCAGCGACGCGCCTCGTTCGCCGCCGAGCATGCGCTTGACCAGCGACACCACTTGCTGTGGCTCGAACGGCTTCACGAGCACCGCATCGGCCTGGCAGGCCTCAGCGCGCCGCTGGTCGATTGGCTCGAAGGCGCCGGTCATCAGCACCACCGGCACGGCCGCGAGCGAGGTCTGGCCGCGCACCCACGCCGCCACGTCGTAGCCGTCGCGCGCCGGCATGGTCGTGTCGGCCAGGATCACGTCCGGGGTGTTGCCGGCCCCGAGATAGCCGACCACCTCGTCGCCGTCGCTGAACGAGACGACCTTGAAGCCTTCGTCGGCAAACGTCAGCTCGATGACCCGCTGCACCGTGACGCTGTCGTCGGCCAGCAGGAGGGTGTGGCTCATGGGGGGAGCGTAGTCGGGAGGTCCCCGGTCGTCAAGCCGGGCGGACCCGTGCGGCCAGCACCTCAGGCGCGGCCGCAGCGTCGCGTCGTACGTGCTCGCCGATGAAGTCGACGATGGCCTGCATCGGCGTGCCGGGCAGGAAGACACCCTTGATGCCGATGGCATGCAACCTCGGAATGTCCTGCGCCGGAATGATCCCGCCAACCAGCACCAGCACGTCGCCGAGCCCCTCGGCGCGCAGCAACGCCATGACCCGCGGGCAGACGTGGTTGTGGGCTCCCGACAGGATCGACAACCCGATGACATCGGCGTCCTCCTGCAGCGCGGCGGACACGATCTGCTCGGCGGTCTGCCGCAGGCCGGTGTAGATCACCTCCATGCCGGCATCCCGCAGCGCCCGGGCGATCACCTTCGCGCCCCGGTCATGGCCGTCCAGGCCAGGCTTGGCCAGTACCACCCGCAGTCGTTGGCGGGTACAAGGCGTAGGGTTCAAGGCATCAGGCATCAAATGCTCGCGCTCTCCTGATACTCGCCCCACACCTCACGGAGCGCGTCGCACATCTCGCCGACGGTCGCGTAGGCCCGCACGGCGTCGAGGATCGACGGCATCAGCAGACCGTCGCCGCGGGCGGCGTCCTGGAGTCGACGCAGCGCCGCGTCGACGACGACCTGATCGCGTGTGGCCTTGAGCTCGCGCAGGCGGGCCAGTTGCACCTCGGCGACCGAGTCGTCGATGTACAGCGTCGACAGCGGCGTCTCGTCGTCGGCCGTGAAGGCGTTGACGCCGACGATGACCTTGCGACCGTCCTCGACGGCCTGCTGGAACCGGTACGCGCTGTCGGCAATCTCGCGCTGCGGATAGCCCTGCTCGACGGCGGCAACCATGCCGCCCATCCGATCGATCCGGTCGATGCACGCCAACGCCTCGGCTTCGATCGCGTCGGTCAACGCCTCGACGTAGTACGAGCCGCCGAGCGGGTCGGCGACATTGGCGACGCCGGTCTCGTAGGCAATCACCTGCTGCGTGCGCAGGGCCAGCGTCGCCGCGGCGGTGGTCGGCAGGGCGAGCGCCTCGTCGAGCGAGTTGGTGTGCAGCGAGTTGGTGCCGCCGAGCACGCCAGCGAGCGCCTGAATCGTGGTCCGCACCACGTTGTTGTACGGCTGCTGCGCGGTCAGTGACACGCCGGCGGTCTGGGTGTGGAAGCGCAGCATGCAGGCCCGCGCACTGCGCGCCCCGAAGCGCTCGCGCATCGTCCGGGCCCAGATCCGGCGGGCGGCGCGGTACTTGGCGATCTCCTCGAAGAAGTCGTTGTGGGCATTGAAGAAGAATGACAACCGCGGCACGAACTGGTCGACGTCCAGGCCCGCCGCGACGCCCCACTGCACATACTCGATGCCGTCCCGCAGCGTGAAGGCGAGTTCCTGGGCGGCGGTCGCGCCTGCCTCCCGGATGTGATAACCGCTGACCGAGATCGAGTTCCAGCACGGCACCAGCGCGGCGCAGAACCGGAACACGTCGACCACCAGCCGCATCGATGGCCGCGGCGGATAGATGTACTCCTTCTGGGCGATGAATTCCTTGAGGATGTCGTTCTGAAGCGTCCCAGCGAGCCGCTCCCACGACACCCCCTGGCGTTCGGCCACCACCAGGTACATCGCGAAGATCATCGCCGCCGGCGCGTTGATGGTCATCGAGGTGGTGACCGAGCCGAGGTCGATGCCCTCGAACAACGCCTCCATGTCGGCCAGCGTGACCACGCTGACGCCGCACTTGCCGACCTCGCCGAGCGACAGCGGGTGATCGGGATCGCGGCCCATCAGGGTCGGCAGATCGAAGGCGACGCTCAGGCCGGTGCCTCCCGCGGCCAGCAGGTCGCGGTACCGCCGATTGGTGTCGGCAGCGGTGCCGTACCCGGCAAACTGCCGCATCGTCCAGAGCTTGCCGCGGTAGCCGGTCGGGTGAATGCCCCTAGTGTAGGGAAACTGCCCCGGATCGCCGAGATCGCGGGCATAGTCGACCCGCGCGGTGTCTGACCCGGTGTAGAGCGGCGCGACCTCGCGGCCTGAAACCGTGGTGAAGTCGGTTCGCGCCGGGGGCATCAGCTCGCGACCTTGACCCCGGTCAGGCGGCGCGGCGCGTCGGCGGCCTCGCCCGCGCGCACCTCGATCAGGAAATCACCGGTCGGCAGGCTGGCGATCGGGACCTCGACCTCGTGGCTGAAGGGACTCCCTTCTGGGGCGCGACGCACCACCAGCGGACTCATCGGATCACCGGTACGGCTCATCAGCCGAATCGACGGCTCGGCGCCGGTCACCGCCACCCGCAGCAGCAGCTTCTCGGTGCGACTGAAGGCGCGGGTCGCGGTCGGCTGGGCGTCGGGGGTGCCGGCGATCACCTGGAGATCGCGCTGCGTGCGGGCCCGGAACAGGGCGGGCGTCCCCACCGACATGGGATCCTTGGTGAAATCGGGCACCGCCAGTTCGAGCACGTCGCTGTCCACCACTCCTCCACTGGCGCCTTCGGCCGACAGCCGCACCTGCGCCGCGCCTGGCGTCACCAGGAACGTGGTCTGCCCGCCGGTGGTGGCCGAGCCCGCCGGGACCTTGCCCCGATACAGCGGACCCTCGGCCTCGTTGGCCGCCATCACCGTGACCTGCGTCACCGCCTCGCCGACGCGTGCCGGCACGCCT
>JACDAO010000711.1 GCA_013695405.1 Acidobacteriota bacterium
CAGCCTACCAGCCAAGCTGGTCGAGCAGGCGTTCGACCAGGCCGTCAACCCGTCGGAGGTGAGCGTCGAGCCGCAGGTGGGCCAGGCGATAGGCGGCGCGGCGTTCGGCATATAGGGCCGCGAACGCCTCGCGGTCCGCGGCCAGTGGGCGGCGGCCGTCGGAGGGGACCCGCTCCACGATCCGCTCGAAGGGCACATCGAGCCAGACGGCCAGCCCGTTGTCCAGGATATCGGCGCGATTGGCGGGCTGCACGAAGGTGCCGCCACCGGTGGCGACGACCATGTGCCGTTCGGCCAGCAGCCCGAGCAGGACCTCGCGCTCGATCCGCCGGAAGTACGGCTCGCCCTGTTCGGCGAAGACCCTCGAGACCGAGCGGCCTTCGCGGCGTTCGATCGCTTCGTCTACATCCACGACCCGCCAGCCCAGTCGACGGCCGAGCGCTCGCGCCATCGTCGTCTTGCCGGAGCCCATGAAGCCGACGAGGTAGATCTTGTCGTCGGGGACCGCCCTCATGGCCGCAGCGAAGCCAGCACGTCGAAGAAGCCCGGATAGGAGACGTTGACCGCGTCGGCGCCACGAATCACCGTCGGTTCGAGCGCGCCGAGGCCCGCCACCGCGAAGGCCATCGCAAGCCGATGGTCGTCGGCGGCGTCGACCGCGCCGCCGAGCAGGCGCCGCGAGCCTCGCACGTGGAAGCCGTCGGGCAGTTCGTCGGCGTCGGCGCCGAGGGCGCGCAGGCCGTTGACCAGCGCGCTGATCCGGTCGCTCTCCTTGGCGCGCAGTTCCGCGGCCCCGGTGACCCGCAGTTCGCCGCCGTGGGTGGCCAACGCCGCCAGCACCGGCAGCTCGTCGATCAGCCCCGGCACATCGGCCGGCGTCAGCTCCAGCGCAGTCAGGCCGCGATGACGCACTCGCACCCGGCCGACCGGTTCCTCGGCGTCGATCCGATCGACCTGCACGTCGACGTCGGCGCCGAAGCGGCGCAGCACGTCGAAGATGGCGGTGCGGCTCGGGTTGAGGCCGACCTCGCGCATCTCGATAAACGAGCCGGGCAGGGCGGCTGCGGCGCAGGCGAAGAACGCGGCCGACGAGGGGTCGCCCGGTACGGCCAGGGTCCGCCCGGTGAGCCGCTGGCCGCCGTTGATGCTCACGCTCAGGCCGTCGACCAGGACGCGCGCCCCGAAGGCTCGCAGCGCCCGCTCGGTGTGATCGCGGGTGGCGGCGGGTTCCTCGACCGTGGTCACCCCGTTGGTCTGCAGTCCGGCCAGCAGCACGGCCGTCTTGACCTGGGCACTCGGCGTGTCGGGCCGATAGGCGACCGGCCGCAGCGGGCCGCCGGTCACGGTCACCGGCGGCTTGCCGTCGGCGGCCGTCAATCCGGCGCCCATCTGACGCAGCGGCGTGACCACGCGCGTCATCGGTCGCCTGCGCAGCGAGTGATCACCGGTCAGCACGCTCGTGAACGGGTGCGCCGCGAGGATCCCGGCGAGCATGCGCAATGTCGATCCGGAGTTGCCGCAGTCGAGGTCGGCCTGCGGTGATTGCAGTCCGCGAAGGCCGCGGCCGACTATCTGGATGGTGGAGACGGTCGCGCCGGTGCCGCGATCGAGCGCGCTGTGCCGCGACACCACCGTGCCGAGCTGCTCGAGACACCGCAAGGTGCTCTGGCAATCGTTGCCTGGCGCGTAGTGACTGATGCGCGTGACGCCCTCGGCCAACGCCGCGAGCATCGCGTACCGATGGGACATGGACTTGTCGCCGGGCACCCGGACCACTCCCTGCAGGGCGGTCGCGGGCGCGACGGTGACGGTCATCGTGAACTCTGCGGGCATGGCGGGCTTCACTGTAGCATCCGCAGTGGAGCGTGTATCATGCACGCCATTCGCACGACATGACTGCTGAACGCCACACGCTTTCGCTGGTCCTGAACAGCCATGTCGATGCGCTCGACTACGTCCAGGTGGTGTGCGACCAGCTGTGCGCCGCGGCCCGCCTGAACGAGGACGAACTGCACTGGGTGGGCGTCGCCGTGCGCGAGTCGGTAATCAACGCCATGCGTCACGGCAACCGCTTCGATCCGGCCAAGCACGTGCACGTCCAGTTCGCCTTCGTGCCGGCTGATGCTCCGACGCACTTCGAGGTCTCGGTCCAGGACGAGGGCGAGGGTTTCGACCCCGAAGAGATCGCCGACCCGCTGTCGCCGGAGAACCTGCTCAAGTCGAGCGGCCGGGGCATCTTCTTCATGCGCAACTTCATGGACGACGTCGAGCTGCGTCGGCGGCCCGAAGGCGGGATGGAAGTGCTGATGCGCAAGCGCCTGGCGGCGGGGTAGCATGCCGGCGCCCGACCCGCTCCTGCTGGCTACCGCGATCGATGCCGTCCAGAAGGCTGGCGCCATCCAGATGGCGCACTTCGGGCGCCCGATGCGGATCGACAAGAAGGGCACCATCGATCTGGTCACCGAGGTCGACGTCGCGGTCGAGCGGATGTTCCGTGCTCTGGTCGCCGAGCGGTTCCCCGACCACCAGGTGCTCGGCGAGGAACTGCAGGAAGATGATCGCCTGCGCGCGGCGGCCCCCGGGTACTGCTGGGTGTTCGACCCGATCGACGGCACCACCAACTTCGCGCACGGGCTGCCGATCTTCTGCGCCTCACTGGGACTCGAACTGGACGGCGAGGCGATCGTCGCGGCGGTCTACGATCCCACCCGTCGCGAGCTCTACACCGCCGAGCGTGGCGAGGGGGCTCGGCTCAACGGCGAGCGCCTGGCGGTCTCGAAAGCCAACGACGTCCTGAACTCGCTGCTGTGCACCGGCTTTCCCTACACGGTGCACGAATCGGGCGAGGAGCTGATCGGCCTGTTCGGCCATTTCATCGGCCGCAGCCGGGCGGTGCGGCGGCTGGGATCCGCCGCGCTCGACCTCTGCTACGTCGCCGCCGGACGCCTCGACGGCTTCTACGAGTCCACCCTCAAGCCCTGGGACACCTGCGCCGGGGCGCTGATTGTCGAGGAAGCGGGCGGACGCGTCACCCAATGGAACGGTCAGCGCTACCAGTCGCGCCACGGGCACCTGCTGGCGACCAACGGGCTGATTCACGACGAGATGCGCGCGATGCTCACCGACTATCGCGCGCAGCGTGCTGCAAACCGGACGGTCTGACCTTCACCGGGGACACCGGCCCCCACCTCTGCTTCCCGAACCGCCCGCTGTGGCGGGCACATCCCTTGCACTTGGCTCGTCCAAATCGCGAACGGCGGCGTCACAAGGCGTGAGGCGTTGTGAGGTGGCTGAGGCGCACGCGCCGGGACGATCCGGCGCACCAAGGGAGAATCAGGTCATGTGGCGACACGTAACGATGAGCGCGGCGATGGTGCTGGCGTGCAGCGGATCGGCTCTGGCGCAGGATGCCGTGTTCGGCGCCAACATCGGCGGCTTCCTGGTCAAGGGCGAAGACGGACGCGAGCGCAACGACGTGCTGCGCCAGAACCTGAGTTTCCTCGACTTCGACCTCGCCGACTTCAACGGCGCCACGTTCGGCGGCGACGTGCTGGTGAGCGTGGGCTCGTTCGTCGAAGTGGGTGCCGGTGTGAACTTCTACCAGCGAACCGTCCCGACCATCCATTCGGAGTTCGTCGACGAGGACGGCTCGGAGATCGAGTCGGACCTCAAGCTGCGCAACATCCCGGTCGCGCTGACGGCGAGGCTCTTCCCGCTGACCCGTGACGCCAGGGTGCAGCCGTACATCGGCGGCGGCGTGCAGTTCAATCGCTGGCGCTACACCGAGGTCGGCGAATTCCTGGACTTCAGCAACGGCGAGATCTTCCGCGACAGCTTCACCGACGAGGGCATGGAAATCGGCCCGGTCATCGTCGGCGGCATCCGCTTTCCGGTCGGCGGCAATGCGTTGATTGGCGGCGAGTGGCGCTACTCGACGGCCAAGGCCGACGTCGATCCGTCGCTGGGTTTCTTTGGCGACACGCTCGACCTCGGCGGCAACGCGTTCCTGTTCACCGTGCAGTTCAAGCTGCGCTAAACACGGGTGCGAATGTGCCGCGGCTGGACGTGGACTGCGTAGCGGCCGGACATGGAGTGACGTAGCGGCCGGACTTGTCCGGCCGTTGCTCGTTGCCGTTGCATCTCCCCGGCGTCGGACAAGTCCGACGCCTACGTACGGACAGCATCGGACAAGTCCGACGCCTACGTGCCGTCAAACGCCTGGCCTGACGCGCTCGTACAGCGCCACGCCGCCGCCGTCGCAGATGCGGACGAAGCCGGCCAGAAAGGCCGGGTCGTCCTGCGCCATCCGGAACAGCTGATCGCCGCCTTCGGCGCGCTCTTCGACCAGCACGAACGCGGTGTACCGGCGCGGGCTCTTCAAGGCCTCGAACCAGAGTTCCCCGATGCCCTCGTGGATGAAGTCGCGAATCCGGAAGCCGTCGCGCGACATCTCCTGCATGTAGTGCGCGAGCGATCCCATGCTGACCAGGATCGGCTCGCCGTCCCAGCGGGTGCGCAAGCACGCAGTGACCTGCGTGCGGGCCTGCTGATTGGCGCGGTCCCATTGAGCTTCGACCACCATCGGTGAGGTCAGGCCGAACGGGCGACGTTCTGCCGCCAGCACGCCGAGCACGAGCAGGAGCGCCAAACCGCGGAAGGGCTTCGGCACCAGCGCCACCAGCAGCCCGATGCTCCCGGCCGCGGCGGCAATCAACAGGATCATGTAGCGGATGCGAAACGGGTGACCGCTGACGAAGGCGTAGTACGGCAGCGCGGCCGAACCGGCCAGCGCCAGCACCAGCCACCAGGCCTGCTGCTGGCGGCGCACCAAGCCGAGGCCCAGCACCACCACCGCGCCGGCCGCGCCAGCCCAGGCCACCGGCCAGCCACCGACCCGACCCAACCCCCAGCCCACCTGCACCAGCGCAAGACCGGGCTGGCGGTACGCCGGGTTGTTGGGTTCGTAGAAGCCGCCGGTCACCAGCCAGGCGCCGACCGTTGCCTTGCTCAACACGAGGAACAGCGCGAGTGCCAGCACCGGCCAGATCGCGACGCGAGCGATCGCAGCCACTGCGCCTCGCACGCCGACGCCGTTGCGCAGCAGCGTCAGCCCGGCGACGCCGGTTGCGGCCACGGTGATCGGCCACGCCTCGTAGCGCGTGAGGCACGCCAGGC
>JACDAO010000765.1 GCA_013695405.1 Acidobacteriota bacterium
AAGCTCACCCGAGGGATCTGTTCCTCTGCGGGGATCAGCCGGTCGGCGGTGATCTCGAACCCCGCGCGGTTGATCGAGAGTGTCCCCTTCGTGCCCGACAGCTCCAGGCCCCGCCATTTTCCGGTCGAGACTTCCGAACTGGACCACGTGAGCAGAAACCCGGGAAATTCGTAAATGGCCTCGAACGCATCCGGCGTCTCGCCGAAGCCGTCGAGCGATCGGCGCTGCGCGAACGCCGACACGCGGGTCGGCATCATGCCCGTCATCCACTGCACGATGTCGAGGTCGTGCGACAGCAGGTTCGTGGTCTGGCCGCCTGAGTAGTCCCAGAACCAGCGGAAATGGTACAGCCCGCGACGGGGATCGAACGGCACGAACGGCGCCGGACCGAGCCACAAGTCCCAGGCGTCGGCCGAGAGCTCCGGAGCGTCAACCGGCCTGGTGAACCCGGGGACGATGTTGCGGCTGGCGCGGATGTGGACGTGGCGGACGTCGCCGATGTGTCCGCGGCGCACCAGGTCGGCCGCGCGCTGGTAGTGCCGGCCCGATCGCTGCTGCGTGCCCACCTGGACGACGCGGTTGTACCTGGTGGCCGCGGCCACCATCCAGTCGCCCTCGCGTACCACGTGCGTGAGCGGCTTCTCCACGTACACGTCCTTCCCCGCCGCGCACGCCATGATGGTCATGAGCGCGTGCCAGTAATCGGGCGTGGACACGACGATGGCGTCGATGTCCTTGCGGTCGAGCAGGCGGCGGAAGTCGGACACGCCTTCCGGCCGGCCGCCGGCAAGCGAACGCGCTGCCTCGAGGCGCGACGGCGAGACCTCCGCGATCGCGGCCACCTCCACATCCGGCTGGGCCGAGAAGTCGATGAGATGACGTGTGCCGATCAGGCCGGCGCCAATCATCCCGACACGCACGCGGTCGCTCGCCGCCGTGCGTGCCGTGCGCGACGCGAGCGCGCCGGCTGCCATGGCCGTGAGAAAAGTTCTTCGATCCGCCATGCACCGCCCTCGGACCTTCATACGGAGTCTGGAAGGCGGAGAGCGTGACACACGCCGTGGGGCAAGACAAGAGCCGCGTGTGTTTCCCGGCGTTCACCTGGTGGCAGAATGGCACATGTCCGTCTACATCGGGACCTCTGGCTGGAGTTACGCGCACTGGACGGGCGTGCTCTACCCGGAGGGCCTCCCTCCCGCACGTCGTCTCGACTACTACGTGCCGCAGTTCCGCACGGCGGAGCTCAACGCGAGCTACTACAAGTGGCCGACCGATGCAGGGTTCGCGCGCTGGCACAGGCGATTGCCAGCCGACTTCGTGCTCAGCGTGAAGGCCCCGCGGGCGTTGACGCATGCGCGGCGACTCTTCGGGCCGGAGCGGTGGGTGGCGCGTATGGCGCAAGGCCTCGGGCGCCTCGGGCCTCGACTCGGCGTGATCCTGGTCCAGCTTCCGCCCGGGGCGCCAGTCGACCACGCACGTCTCGGGTATTTCCTGAGTTGCCTGCCCCCCGCACTCCGCGTGGCTGTCGAGTTCCGAAACGCCACCTGGCACCAGGAGAGCGTGTTCAGCCTCCTGGAGGAGCACGGTGCCGCGTACTGCGTGATGAGCGGGGCGCATCTGCCCTGCATTCTCCGGACGACAGCTCGATTTGTTTACGTGCGGCTGCACGGACCCGACCATCACCACCTGTACGCCGGCTCGTACACAGACGCCGACCTCCATTGGTGGGCGGACCGCATACGCGAGTGGCGGAACATGGACCGCGACGTCTTTGTGTATTTCAACAACGACGGCGAAGGGCACGCCGTACGGAACGCCATCACTCTCCAGCGCCTCGTTGACGAGTAACCTACCCTGACCCGATCCGCTGTCGTCGTCGCCACCCGGCGATTCCGCAATCTCGTAGTATCGTTACCGCGGCTTTCACACGAATACGCCAGCATGAGCGACTGCATTCCCGGCGCTGCGTCGCAGCGCGGACCGAGGCCGGAGCGTCCCTGCCATGTCCAGCAGCACCGTCACGATACCCCTTCGCCGGTTCGGCGAAACCGCTCGTCGCGATGCCTGGTGGATCGCGCCCCTCGGCGTCCTGCTCGCACTGTCGGCCTTCATCGTCTACTCGACGTGGGCGGCCTTCCAGAACGCGCATTACGCGCACGGGCCCTACCTGTCGCCGTTCTATTCGCCTGAGCTCTTCGGCAGCTCACCCCACGCGGTGTTCGGTCCGAAGCCCGCGGCCTGGCCGGCCTGGCTGCCGTTCTCGCCGGCACTGCTCATCCTGCCGTTTCCCGGGCTGTTCCGGGTGACCTGCTACTACTATCGCGGCGCGTATTACAAAGCGTTCTGGGCAGACCCGCCGTCCTGCACGGTTGGCGAACCGCGGTCGACCTACTGGGGTGAGCGCAGCTTCCCGCTCATCCTGCAGAATGCGCATCGATACTTCCTCTACGTGGCGCTGGGATTCCTTCTCATCCTGCTGCACGACGTCTGGAAGGCGTTGTGGTTCACCAATCCGGCGACTGGCATCACCAGTTTCGGCCTCGGCGTGGGCACCCTCGTCCTGGCCGCCAACGTGACGCTGCTCGGCGGCTACACGCTGGGCTGCCACTCCCTGCGCCACCTCGTGGGAGGCGGAATCGACGAGATCTCGAAGCATCCCGTGCAACACACGTCGTACCGGTGCGTGGGCTGTCTGAACCGCAGGCACATGGCCTGGGCCTGGTGCAGTCTCGTGTCGGTCGGTTTCACCGACCTGTACGTCCGGTTGTGCTCGATGGGCATCTGGACGGACTGGAGGATTCTCTGACGTGGCTGGCTACGAGCAGTTCGACTACGACGTCCTTGTAATCGGTGCCGGCGGCGCAGGATTGCGTGCGGCCATAGAGGCGTCGGCATCGGGCGCGTCGGTCGGGCTGATCTGCAAGTCGCTGCTGGGCAAGGCACATACGGTGATGGCAGAGGGCGGCATCGCGGCCGCCCTGGCCAACGTCGACGAGCGCGACAACTGGAAGGTGCACTTTGCCGACACCATGCGCGGCGGCCAGTACGTCTACAACTGGCGCATGGCCGAACTGCACGCGCGCGAAGCGCCCGACCGCGTGCGCGAGCTCGAAGCCTGGGGTGCGGTGTTCGATCGCACGCGCGACGGCCGCATCCTGCAGCGCAACTTCGGTGGGCACAAGTACCCGCGGCT
>JACDAO010000786.1 GCA_013695405.1 Acidobacteriota bacterium
GCCCGGCGCGATCATGCTGCAGTACGCCAATCCGATGGCGGCCAACTGTCTCGCGCTCAGCCGCACGACGGAGGTACCGTTTGTCGGGTTGTGCCATGGCGTGCAGACGACGCTGGATCTGATCGCCGGCTACTGTGGCATCGCCGACAAGCACGACATCACCTACACGTGTGGCGGCATCAATCACATGGACTGGTTTCTCCGCCTCGAGCACGAGGGGCGCGACCTGTATCCCGAACTGCGCGAGAAGTTCGAGCGGCCGGAGTACTACAAGAACGAGAAGGTCCGCGGCGAGGTGTTCCGCCACTTCGGCTACTTCATGACCGAGTCCACCGGACACCTCAGCGAGTACGTCCCCTGGTTCCGCAAGAACCAGGCCGCGCTCGATCTCTACTGCAACGAGCCGGCATTCGGCGGCGAGAGTGGCGCGTACTACACGTGGGGCAAGGCGATGGCGGAGAAGTACGCCCGCGTCGATCCCCTCGAGTTCGAGCACACCGCCTGCAGCTGTCGCAGCGCCGAGTACTGCTCCTGGATCATGGAAGCCGTCGTCACCGGCGCGCCGTTCCGCTTCATGGGCAACGTCTGCAACGACGGGTACATCGACAACCTGCCGCAGGACGCCTGCGTCGAGGTGCCGACCTTCGCCGATGACACGGGCCTGCGGCCGACGCGCGTCGGTGCGCTGCCGCCGCAATGTGCGGCCGCGTGCATGACCAACGTCAGTGTCCAGCAACTCACGGCCGACGCGGCGCTGACGGGCGACCCCGAGCACATCGTCCACGCCCTGGCGCTCGACCCGGCCCTCGCGATTCACCATCGCTTCGGCACGCTTGTCGCGCAGAGAACGGGTGCGTAGCCGTCGACCTTCACTCCATCACGTGGCCGTCGACCTCAGGTCGACGGTTCCCTCACCGCGCCATGGCCAGCAGCCACGGCAGGCCCACGCCGAGGAGCGCCGCGAGGAACAGCATCCCGAAGAGGAACCCGAGACGCCAGAAGTCCCGACGCGCGATGAAGCCGCAGCCGTAATACAGGGGCGCAGGGCCCGTCGCGTACGGCGTCAGCACGCCCATGATGCCCAGCGAGAAGCCGAGCAGCAGCACGAACGTGCGGATCGGCATGCCGTCCACGGCGGCGCCCGCCGCCAGCATCACGGGCGCCACAGCGGTCGTGTGCGCCGTGATGCCTGCGAAGGCGTAGTGCATCACGTAGAAGAGCGTGACCAGCAGCGTCATCACGACCAGCGGCGAGTAGCCGACGAGCATCGCCGCGGTGCCGCGGCCGAGCCACGTGACGAAGCCGACGCGATTGAGGCCGTCCGCGAGCACGACCAGCGTCGCGAACCACGCCAGGACGTTCCAGGCCGGCTTGTTGCCGACCACGTCGTCCCACGAGACGATGCCGGTCACAAGCATCAGCGACACGGCGATCATGGCGACCATCGTCGCGTCGATCACGGTCGTTGCGAAGATCCACAGGCCGAGTGACATCACCGCGAGGGCGCCCATCCCCAGTTCCTTGCGGCTGATGGCCCCCATCTCGGCGAGAGCGCCCGCCGCCCAGCGAGGCACCTCGACGCTCGTCCGCGTCTCCGGCGGGTGT
The DNA here is from genome assembly GCA_013695405.1 of Acidobacteriota bacterium. Lineage (GTDB taxonomy): Bacteria > Acidobacteriota > Vicinamibacteria > Vicinamibacterales > Vicinamibacteraceae > Luteitalea. Next base: position 1,606 of record JACDAO010000786.1, read on the forward strand.
AGCCGGTAGGTAAGCCAGGGCACCAGCAGCACGAGCAAGGTGCCGACCGGGAGGAAGCCGACGAGCCACTCGGTCCAGGTGATCTCGATGCCTGTCGTCGTGCGAGCGAGGTCCAGCAGCAGCAGGTTCGGCGCCAGCGCGGTGACGAACATCGAGCTGGTGACGCACGTCGTGGCGAACGCGACCCACATCAGGTACGCGCCCAGCTCACGCGTTGCCTGTCCTGTGCCGACACCGTACAGGTCGGGGATGTGGCGAATGACCGGGTAGATCATGCTCGCGCTGCGCGCGGTATTGGACGGCGTGAACGGCGCGATCAGCATGTCGGAGAAGGCAACGGCGTATCCGAGGCCCAGCGTCCGGTGGCCGAGCGACCGCACCATCAGCAGCGCCATACGCCGGCCCAGGCCGGTCTTCTCGTAACCCATCGCGAACACGAACGCGGCGAAGATCAGCCACACCGTGCCGTTCGAGAAGCCGGCGAGCGCCCATCGCACAGCCTCGGCCGGCATGCGGAAGCCAGGCGCAGCCCGCTGCGCGTCGGTGAAGGGCAGTCCGGCCGCGGCGACCACGGTGACGCCGATGAAGCCGACCGCCGAGGGCGGCAGCGGTTCCGTGATCAGGCCGATGATGACGGCCGTGAAGACCGCGACGTAGTACCAGGCGTTCTGGCTCAGGCCGGCGGGGACGGGCAGCAGTGCCAGAACGGCACCCGCGAGCACGGGCACTGCCACGCGCCAGGCCATCAGGGCACGAGGTTGGCGACGACGGCGTCGGTGAACTGCGTGGTGGTCAGTGCGCCCCCGATGTCCGGCGTGGCGTGACCCGCCGCCAGAGCGCGTTCGACGGCCTGCCGCATGCGCGCCGCAGACGTCGTTTGGCCCAGCCACTCCAGCATCATCGCGCCACTCAGCAGCGCCCCCGTCGGGTTCGCGATGCCCTTGCCGGCGATGTCTGGCGCAGACCCGTGCACGGGTTCGAACAGCGACGGGAACGTGCGCTCCGGGTTGAGATTCGCCGAGGGATTGAGGCCGAGACTGCCGGTCACCCCGCCGGTGAGATCGCTGAGGATGTCGCCGAAGAGATTCGACCCGACGATGACGTCGAAGGTGTGCGGGCGCCGCACCAGTTCGAGCGTGGCCGCGTCGATGTGCAACTTGTCGGTCTCGACATCGACGTAGTCCGGAGCGATCTCCTGCAGCACGCGGTCCCACAGCACGTACGCGTAGCGCTGCGCGTTGGACTTGGTGATCATCGTCAGCTTGCGACGGCGAGTGCGCGCGAGGTCGAACGAGAAGCGGAGAATGCGCTCCACGCCGCGGCGCGTGTGGATGGCCGTCTGCACGGCCACCTCCTGCGGCGACCCCATGGCGACCACGCCGCCGTTGTCGACGTACTCACCCTCGGAGTTCTCTCGCACGACCACGACGTCGATCGGCTCGGTGCGTCGCAGCGGACCGGCAACGCCCGGGAACGTGCGCGCCGGACGCACGCACGCATACAGATCGAAGGCCTGCCGCATCCTGATCAACGGCGCCAGCGTCACGTGGTCGGGCAGCCGCGCCGGCCAGCCCACTGCGCCGAGGAAGATGGCGTCGAATCGTCTGAGCGTGGCGAGGAAGTCGTCGGGCGCGACCCGCCCATGCGCCTCGTAATGAGTCATGCCCCAGTCGAAGGACTCGTACGCCAGGCTGAAGCCGCCCCCCTGACTGGCGACCGTGTCGAGCACGGCCGTCGTGGCGCTCACGACTTCCGTGCCGATGCCGTCCCCGGGATACAACGCGATGCGATACGTCTTCACGGCGCCAAGTGTATGGGAAGCGGCGGTGGGTGCGCAGCGACACACTCGGACATGCCGTGGACAAGGCGGTCCTGTCGCCGGCCGCCGCCGACCGGCTCCAGCGCCGACACGCGGGTTCGAGGCGACCCGTTCAGACGAACCGGCGCAGCCAGGCCCACGCTTCGGCCTGCATCTCGGCGTTGAACTGGTGCGGGCTCTCGTACAACTGCGTGCGGCACCGATCCGGGATGCCGGCCTTCGCGTAGCACGCATTCAGTGTGGCGAAGCTCGCCTTGACGGCGTCGAGATCGAACAGGCCGTCCTTCGTCCCGCTCATGAGCAGCAGCGGCGTCGGCATCGCCAGCGCCGCGACGTCCGGGTAGTCCATGTGCCGGAGCAAGCCGGGGACGACCTTGGTGTGTCCGATGGTGTTGCGCACGTGCTTCTGGAGCTGCATCGGGAGCGACGTCATCCAGCAGACGATCACGCCGGCCTTGATGCGATCGTCCAGTGCCGCCAGATGGGCCGAACGCACGGCGCCCACGGACAAGCCGACGCATCCGATGCGCGTCGGATCCACGTCGGGACGCGTCAGCAGGTAGTCCACCGTTCGCACATCGTCCCAGAACATCACGCCTGGCCATGTGAAGCCGGCGGTGTAGATCGTGCGTCCGACCAGTTGCTCGTTCTGGCTCGCGCGGGTGTTGAACGCCTGGATACGCTCGGGCGACATGGTGGCCGGCCGCTCCCGCCAGTCGGTCGGGTCATCGTCGAGGAGCATGCGACGCTCGCCCCAATAGAACATGTCGGTGACGACCACGACGTAGCCGCGCCGGACCATGTCGATGGCGATGCTGCGTCCGCCGTAGTAGCGCTCGCGGAACTCCGTGAACACCGAGTGCTCGCCGTCGAGGGCGACGAGCTTCTCCTTGCCCCACAGGTAGAAGCCGCCGTGGTCGTGCAGCGCGACGATGGCGGGCGCGGGCTTCGGGCCCTGCTTGGGCACCAGCACGTAGGCCGGCACGCGCACGTCGGGCGTCGTGTTGAACCACACCTTCTCGCGCACGTAGTCACCGCAGTCGACGCGCTCGACGGTCTCGGCCGCAGGACCGACGGGCGGCGGCGCGTAGTGGAGCAGGTCGAGGACCGTGCCGCGCGCGGTGGGCTTCCACTCGGCGACGGTCCTGAAGCGCGGGTTCAGGAAGGACAGCGGGAAGTCCTTCGACACCGCCTGCTTCTGAATGAACGGGAACAGCGACCCGACATCCGAGCCAGTCGTCGCCGGCGCGGCCCCCGCCTGGCGCGTCACCGCCGCCAGGCCGCTCCGCGCGGTGCCCTCGTCGCCGAACATCGGCACCGCACCAGCGACGGCGGTGGCCTGCAGGAAGCGCCGGCGATTGAGGCGACCAGGGGCGCTGGGAAGGACCGGCTCGGACATGCGGTCCATCGTGTCTCAGGGAAAGGCGCCGCGCAAAATGTTGCTCATCCTGGCTGCGAGTGCCGGGCTGTGGTGGTCCGATGACGCCCCGCTGCGCGAGCAGGGTGGGCCCTCGCCGGTCGCCCCGGACACGTTCCATGGCAGCGTCTAGCGCGGCAGCTTCA
>JACDAO010000795.1 GCA_013695405.1 Acidobacteriota bacterium
ACGTAGGCCACCATATTGGCGAGCAGGTCGGCCCGCGACGGGCGGGCACTCGCAACGAGCACGGCGTCGCCACACGACCAGGCACCGCCGCCGGCCAGCGATTGGTAGACGAGGAATGCCGCGTACGCGGCCAGCGCCAGCACGCCGGTGCGGCGCGACGGTTCGGGCGGCCGGGTCACAGCAACCGGCTCTCAGCGGTCGCGTCGGACACGTGCCGCGCCTACTCCCGGCCCGGCGGCAGCGGCTCGACCGTGACCAGGGCGTTGTAGTCGGGCTCCATCGAGTCCGGATCGATCGCCGATGTCAACAGAACGTTGCCCTCGGGCCAGTGCACGGCCAGATTGCCGGGGGTGATCGGCGCACCCCGGGCTCGGCCCGCGAAACAGCCGGCCGCCGACCGCACCTGCACCGCCGCGCCGTTCTCGATGCCCAGCAACCGCAGGTCGTCCTCGCTGATCAGCACATCGTCGCGGCGCGCGCCGTTGAGGGGGTCGATCTCGCGCTGGATCATCGAATTGAACTGCTTGCCGCGGCGTGTCGACAGCCTGAACACCGGCACGCCAGCCGCTGCGGCGGTGGCGGCAGCGAACGCGGTCGCCGGCCGTGGCCCGGAAAAGCCGGCGGAGAAGCGCGCACGGCCGTCCCGCGTGGCGAAGCAGCCGTCGGCGTACAGCGTGCGGCCACCCCACTGCACCTGATCGCCCTTGACCTGCAGCGACTCGATGCCGGCGTAGAGCGGCACCGCCCGCGCAATCTCGCGACGGACCGCCGCGGCGCTGTCGAAGCGGATGGCCTCGGCGCGGTCGGGGAAGGCGCGCGTCATCACCTCGCTGAAGACCTGCCACTCCGGGCGGGCCGATCCGATGCGCCGGCCGGCGATCTCGGGCGAGTAGATGATTCGCCGCTCGGTCGAGGTCTCGGTGCCACCGCCCACCGACTCGTAACGGGTGGTCGCCGGCAGCAGCAGCACGTCGCCGTCCGAGTCGGCCAGCATCGACGAGGACACGACGATGTCCTGATGGATACGCAGGCGGGGCCGCGCCAGGGCGCGGCGTGAGTGCGCGGTGTCGGCCAGCGTCTCGAGGAAGTTGCCGCCGACCATCCAGAACAGGTCGACGTCGCCGTCCGCCGCATGATCGATCATCTCCGGCGCCGTCCAGCCGCGCGTGGTCGGGACTGGCACGCCCCAGAGCTCGGACCAGTGTGCCGCGGTGGCGGCGTCGACGCCGGGTACGCAGCCGACTTCCGCCCCGCCCTGCACACCCGAGTGGCCGCGAATCGGCACCAGCCCGCGATTGGGCCGGCCCGGCAGGCCGCGCGCGAGCCCGACGTTCATCAGCGCGGCGACGGTCTGCACGCCGTGCGCGTGCTGGGTCAGGCCCATCGACCACACCAGCACGGCCTTCGGTCGGTTCACCAGCAGCCGCGCGAACGCCTCGATGCGCGCCCGGCTCGTGCCACTCTCGCGCTCGAGGGCCTCCCAGTCCGCGGCCAGTGCCTGATCGCGCGCGGCCTCGAAGCCGACCGTGTGGTCGCGCACAAAGGCCTCGTCGATGCCGCCGTGCTCGATCAGCGCGCGCAGCACGCCGACCAGAAACGCCTGATCGCCGCCGGTGTGGACGTCGAACCAGTGATCGGCGAGAGTGGTGCCGAAGACGGCGCTCGAGGCAATCGACGGCACCCAGTACTTGCGCAGGCCCGGCTCGCGGTAGGTGTTGACGACGGCGATCTGCGCGCCGTTCTGCTTGGCCCGGTGCAGGTACTTGGTGGTGACCGGCTGGTTGTTCGCGACGTTGGCGCCGAAGAAGACGATCAGGTCCGCGTCGAGCCAGTCGACGTAACTGCAGGTCGAGGCGCCGTGGCCGAGCGCGGCTTTCATCGCCACCGTCGACGCGGCATGGCAGAGGCGCGCGGCGTTGTCGACGTGGTTGGTCCCGAGCAGGCGGGCGGCCTTCTGCGCGACGTAGTAGACCTCGTTGGTGATCCCGCGCGAGGTCAGGTAGAACGCGGCCCGCTGCGGGTCGACCACCCGCAGATCGGCGGCGATCCGGTCGAGTGCCTGATCCCACGAGACCTCACGGAAGCCACGGTCGCCGTGGCCGCGCAGCATCGGCACCGGCAACCGTCCCAGGGCGCGCAGGTCGGCCGAGCTCCGTGCAGACAGGGCGGCCACGTCGCCGAGCGCCGACGGGTCGAGTGCCGGCGCGGTGTTGAGGCGCAGCAGCTCGAGTCGCACCATGCACAGGTGCGTGCCTTCGATGGTCCAGTCGCGCATGCCCGAGGTGCCGAGCGCACAGCCGTCGCACACGCCGTTGCGGAGGATGCGCCAGGCGAACGGCAACTGATCGCGGTTCTCCCAGACGATGTTCAGCATGTCGCGAAAGTGACGCGGCTTCTGCGCACGGAGGCCGAACAGATCCATGGTCAGGCGATGCGCTGCGCGCCGGTGTAGATGTTGAAGCCGGTGCCGCGCACGAACCCGGCCAGGGTCAGGCCGTGTGCGTGGGCCAGCGCGATCGCCAGGCTGGAGGGTGCCGACACCGCCACCAGCATCGGGATGCCGGCGAGGATGGCCTTCTGGACCAGCTCGAACGAGGCGCGTCCGCTGACGCACAGCACCGACGATGACAGCGGCAGGGCACCATGCCGCAGCATCCGACCGAGCACCTTGTCGACGGCGTTGTGGCGGCCGACGTCCTCGGCGACCTCGACGAGCTGTCCGTCGCGCGAGAACAGCCCGGCCGCATGCAGGCCGCCGGTGCGGTCGAACGCGTCCTGGCGGCGGCGCAGGCTGGCCGGCAGGTCGGTGAGGATCGACGCGGCGATCGTCCAGGTGGCCTCGATCCGCGGCGCCACCGTGGCCAGCGCCGCGATCGACTGCCGGCCGCACAGCCCGCACGCCGAGGTCTGCGTGACGTGCCGTCGCTGGTCGAGCACGTTGGCCAGCCGGCCGCTCGCGGCTCCGGCCAGCGTCACCGTGACGATGTTGCCGGGC
>JACDAO010000798.1 GCA_013695405.1 Acidobacteriota bacterium
TGGCGGCGCGACTCGGAGGGTACTTCCGGTTCGTGGCCCGCACGATGCCGCCCGAGATGCAGCTCTATCGCGGGCTGCCCGGACTGCACGTCGCTGTCCGCAACCCGGACGACGCCGAGGATCAGGCGATCGCTGGTGACGATGGTGGCGTGCACGAGGTGACGATCGTCGAGACCCACACGCCGGACGCGCCGTTCATCTTCGAGAGCCTCAAGAACTTCTTCAAGAACGAAGGCCTTCGCGTCTTTTCGGCGATTCATCCGCGGCTGACGGTGCGGCGGCAATGGGAGCGCGTGGTGCACGTCGGCGCGCCCGGCGACGAGGGCTCGCAGGAGCTGTTCTGCCAGTTCCGGATCGAGCGAATCGAGCGCGGCGACCGGATGCGCCGGCTCGAGCACCAGATTTTCAGCCTGCTCAAGAGCGTGTTTCTCGCCGTCGGCGACTACACCGCGATGGCCGGCGTGCTCACCGCCGTCGGTGCACGTCTGCGTGGCCGCGGCGAGGACCAGGCCGAAGCCGCCGCCTCGCGCCAGTGGCTCGACTGGCTGATCGACGACAACTTCGTGCTGCTCGGGCTGCAGCGCTACGCCGTCGGTGCCGACGGCCGGCTGCACGCCCAGGAAGATTCGGCGCTCGGCGCCTTCAAGGATCCGTCGCTGATCGGCACCGTCTTCCCGGGGCTGCCGGCCGACATCGAGCGCAATCTCAGCCCGGCGGCCGATGACGCGCGCGTCATCGACATCGACTACTGCCTGCGCGGAAGGGCCATCCACCACCTCGAGCCGCTCGAAGACCTGTTCATCCGTGAGTGGACGCCCGACGGCGGGCTGGCCGCGATGACGCTGGTGATCGGGCGCTTCGCCAAGAGCGCCTTCGCCGCCAAGGCCGAGGACATCCCGCTGCTCGACGACAAGCTGCGGTACATCGTCGAGACGCTCGACGTGTCGCGCAACTCGCACACCTACCGCGAGGCGCGCGCCATCTTCAACCACTTCTCCAAGCGCGAGCTGTTCTACGCCCGTCGCGAAGACCTCTGCACGATCGTCGAGCAGATGGTCAACCTGGTCGGCGACGACGAGATTGCCGCGGCGGTGCGTCAAGGGACCGGGTACGCGGCCGTGACAGTGGCGTTCTCGGATGTCCGCTATTCACCCGCCGCCGAGGCCGCGCTGCGGGCCGCGCTGCAGGATGCGTTCGGCACCATCCTGTTCAGCGAGTGGGCCGATCTCGGCACCAAGGCGGCGATTGTCTTCTACTTCGACGCGGCGGCGCTCGACACCGCGATCGACGTCGATGGCGTGCGGGCGTTGACGCGCCAGGCCGTCACCACCTGGGAGGATCAGGTGGCCGAAGAGCTCGAGCGCAGCTTCGGCACGCTCGAGGGTCGACGCCTCTTCAACAAGTACGTGAGCAGCGGGAGCCGCAGCGGACTCTATCGTGAGTCGACCCTGCCGGCCGAGGTGCCCGGAGACTTGCGCCGGCTCGAGGTGCTCGAAGGCCGGCTCGAGATGAGCGTGCTGCCGGAAACCGCCGACACGGTGTCGATCAAGCTGTTCGCGCCCAACCCGCTCGGGCTGACCGAGACGCTGCGCACGCTGCAGAATCTCGGCCTGCCGGTGATCGAGGAACTGGCCCTGCCGCTGATCCTGCCGGAGGGCCGCAGCGGCTTCATGGAGCGGCTGCGCATCCAGGCGGCCCCGCCAGTGGTGTCGTCGGTCGTCCACTCGCCGGACCGCCTGCTGGATGCGTTGCGGGCGCTGTACGAGAAGCGCGCCACCGACGACGCGCTCAACGGCCTGATCACCAGGGAGGGCCTCGGCTGGCGCCAGGTAGAGGTGCTGCGGACCTTGCGCAACCACCTGATCCAGCTGCGCCCGAACTACAACGCCGACACCATCACCGGCGTGCTGCTGCGCAACGGCGCGGCGGCCGCGGCGTTGTTCCGGCTGTTCGACGCGCGTTTCGACCCGGCGATCGAGGGCGACCGCGAGCCGGCCCTCGATCAGGCCGACCGTGCCCTGCGGGTCGCCCTGCAGCAGGTCGGCAGCCTGCTCGACGACGAGATTCTGGGCGGCATCGAGAACCTGGTGCTGGCCGCGGTCCGGACCAACGTGTACCAGAAGCCCGAGCGGCCGGTGGCCTCGATCAAGGTCGAGTGCGGCAAGGTCGCCGGAATGGTCTCGCCGCGACCGCTCTTCGAAATCTACGTGCACTCGCCGCACCTCGAGGGCATCCACCTGCGCGGCGGCAGGGTCGCGCGCGGCGGTATCCGCTGGAGCGACCGGCATGACGACTTCCGCACCGAAGTGCTGGGCCTGATGAAGACCCAGATGGTCAAGAACGCGATCATCGTCCCGGTCGGCTCCAAGGGTGGCTTCGTGCTGAAGGGCCAGGTGCCGGCGCGGCCGGCGCTCGACCAGTACCTGATCGACCGCTATCGCCAGTTCGTCTCGGGCCTGCTCGACGTCACCGACAACATCGTCGCGGGCAAGGTCGTCCATCCACCCGACGTGGTCCGCTACGACGAACCCGACCCGTACCTGGTGGTGGCCGCCGACAAGGGTACGGCGCACTTGTCGGACACCGCAAACTCGGTGTCGGCGCAGTACGGCTTCTGGCTCAACGATGCCTTCGCCTCGGGTGGCAGTTTCGGCTATGACCACAAGCGCGAGGGCATTACCGCCCGCGGCGCCTGGGAGTGTGTGCGTCATCACTTCGGCAATCTCGGCCGCGACATCCAGCTCGAGCCGTTCACGATGGTCGGGCTCGGCGACATGTCGGGCGACGTGTTCGGCAATGGCGCGCTGCGCAGCCGGGTCACGACCCTGCTGGCGGCCTTCAACCACCAGCACATCTTCGTCGACCCCTCGCCCGATCTCGAGCGCTCGTTCGCCGAGCGCGAGCGGCTGTTCGCGCTGCCGCGATCGACCTGGCGCGACTACGACCCGTCGCTGATCAGCGAGGGCGGCGGCATCTTCGACCGATCGGCCAAGGCGATCCCGGTCTCGGCGCCGATGAAGGCGTTGTTCGGCATCGAGGCCGACGAGGTCACCGGCGAGGAGATGATCCGCCGGTTGCTGACCGCGGCGGTCGATTTGCTCTACAACGGCGGAATCGGCACCTACATCAAGGCGAGCCGCGAGGACGACTCGTCGGTCGGCGATCGTGCCAACGATCGCGTCCGCGTCGATGCCCGCGACATCCGCGCCAGGGTGATCACCGAGGGCGGGAACCTCGGCATCACCCAGCAGGGACGGATCGAGTACTGGCAGCGCGGCGGCCTGTGCAACACCGACGCGATCGACAACTCGGGCGGGGTCGACATGTCGGACCACGAGGTCAACATCAAGATCCTGCTCGACGTGCTGGTCCGGGCCAAGGTCATCGCCAGTCGCGACGAGCGCAACAGCGTGCTCCAGCAGATGACCGACAACGTCTCCGAGCTGGTGCTCGACGACAATCGCAACCAGGCCCGCGCGATTACCCTCGACGGCGTACGCAGCGTGGCGCACTACGAGTCCTTCGTCGACGTCATCGATCAGCTGGTGGCCGCCCGGGTGTTCAGCCGCGAGGACGAGGACGTACCGACCCGCGACCTATTGCTGACCAGTCCGGATCGGCCACGCGGGCTGCCACGGCCGCTGCTGGCGGTGCTGCTCGGCCAGGCCAAGAAGCAGGCCTACGAGGCGACCCTCGCCTCGACCTTCCCGGACACGCCTCACGCCGTGCCATTGCTGACCCGCTACTTCCCCGACCTGATGCAGGCGCGATACGCCGAGCACTTCACCAGGCATCCGCTCAAGCGCGAGATCATCTCCACCGTCGCCATCAACCACGTGATCAATCACGCCGGAATCACCTTCCTGCCGCGGTTGGCCGCCCAGACCGGCGCCCAGACCGGTGCTGTGGTCCAGGCGTACGTGGAGGCAGAGGAGGCGTGCGGCGCGTCGGCGCGTCGTGCCGCCATTCTGGCGGGCACCGACGCCGCCAGCATCGAACATGATCGTCTGCTGGCGCTCGAGCGCGAGATCGAGAGCGCGGTCCTGTCACGCCTGCCCGCGTCGACCGGCGCCGGCGAGAGGCCGGGCGAGAGCGCGTCGCATGCCAGTTC
>JACDAO010000799.1 GCA_013695405.1 Acidobacteriota bacterium
TGCCGCGCCTGCCCCGCGTCGCCGCCAGTGCGCCCAGGGCTCCGGACAGATACAGGCCGGTACACCGGCCGCAGACCGGCAGGGGCTGGCCAGCCAACCAGAACGACCGGTCGGCACGCTGGTGACAAATCGGGGCCGCCACGACGTAGATCAGCACCGCCACGGTCCGGCGCGGCGCCGAGGCCGCGGAGGACCGCCAGCCCGGCGCGATCAGGATCAGCGCGCCCCAGGCAACCGCGACCGCTGGCACCAGCCAGGCCAGTGATCGCGCCGCCAGCGATCGTGACCGCTCAGAACGCGAGGTCGGCGCCGAAGCTGTCGGCATAGCGCGCCCGGAACTCCTCGCGGGTGTAGGCGTGACTCTGACCGCCGACGTGCTCCAGCGCGTAGGTGGCGGCCACGCTGCCCATCCGACCGCAGGTCTGCCAGTCGGCCTGCAAGGCCAATCCCTTCATCAAGCCACCGCGGTACGCGTCACCGACCCCGGTCGGATCGGCAATCATCCGCTCCTGGACAGCCGGGACGTCGATCCGCCGGCCGGGCACGTGAATCGACGAGCCGTGCTCCCCCTTGGTGACGATCACCGCCTCCGCCTTCTCGAGCAACGCGTCGACGTCCAGGCCGGTCTTCTCGCGAATCAACTCGTACTCGTAGTCGTTGCTGATCACGATGTTGGCGCCGTCGAGCCCGGCTGCCAGTTCCGGTCCCTCCATGCGGGCGCACTGCTGGCCCGGATCGAAGATGTACCGCAGCCCGAGGGTGCGGCACTCCTCGGCATACTGCACCATCGCCTTGGGGTCGTTCGGCGAGATGATCACCAGGTCGGCGCCGCCGACACTGCGGAACGACAACTCGGCGGCCGAGGCCATCGCGCCGGTGTAGAACGACGCGATCTGGTTGTTCTGGCGATCGGTGCTGCAGAAGAACGAGGCGGTGAACTTACCGGCGACCTCGTGCACCAGCGAGGTGTCGACGCCAGCCGCCTCGAGCCAGCTCCGATACTCGCCGAAGTCCTGCCCGGCCGTGCCCATCAACAGCGGCGTTTCACCGAGCAGCGCCAGGGTGTAGGCGATGTTGGGCGCACAGCCACCACGCCGCTTCTCCATCTCGTCGACCAGGAAGCTGAGGCTGAGGCGCTCGAGATGCTCGGGCAGCAGCAGCTCGGTGAAGGCGCCGGGGAAGGTCATGAGGTAGTCGTACGCGATCGAACCAGTAACAATCAGACGAGGCATGGATGGGGCTCGGGGCCGGGGGCTCGGGGGTTTCGGGGCTGGGGGTTTCAACCTGAGGCTACGGCGCGTCAGGCCGGACCCAGATACTTGCCGAAGAGCGGCGCCATGATCCGGCGCGTGACCTCGGGGACCAGTTCCGCACGGGTGATGATCGCAGTGGCCAGGGCCTCGCCGCATCCGCAGCGGCGCGGGGCCTGCGCCAGCTGGCCGACCGCCGTGGCGATCACCTGCTGTGCGGTGCGCGCATTTTGCGTCAGGTTGGCAATCACCATCTGCACGGTCACGTGGGCGTGCTCGGGATGCCAGCAATCGTAATCGGTCACCAACGCGATGGTCGCGTAACAGATCTCCGCCTCGCGAGCCAGTTTGGCTTCCTGCAGGTTGGTCATGCCGATCACGTGCGCGCCCCACGACCGGTACAGGTGCGACTCGGCTCGGGTCGAGAAGGCCGGCCCTTCCATGCAGACGTAGGTGCCGCCCTTGTGGACCTGCGCGCCCACCGTGACCGCCGCGTCGTAGGCCACCGTGGCGAGGTCGTGGCACACCGGATCGGCAAAGGCGATGTGCCCGACCACGCCGGCCCCGAAAAAGGTGCCGCTCCGTCCCTGCGTCCGGTCGATGAACTGGTCGGGAATCACCAGACCGAGCGGCGGCAGGTCTTCGCGCAAGGACCCGACCGCGCTGGCCGAGAGGATGCGCTCGACGCCCAGCGTCTTGAACCCGAAGATATTGGCCCGGAAGTTCAGTTCCGATGGCATCAGCCGGTGACCGGCGCCGTGGCGCGCCAGGAACGCGACCCGCGCGCCCGACAGCGTCCCGGTCAGGTAGGGGCCCGACGGCGCGCCGAACGGGGTCTCGACCGTCACCTCGTGACGGTCCGTGAGTTCGGCCATGTCGTACAGACCACTGCCGCCGATGATGCCGATCGCGATGGACATGAGAGGCTGGAGGCTCAGGCGTCAGGGCTCACGGGTGGTGGCTCGAGCCAGGATCGATCGCGATCATGCGGGGCGACGGGGGTCCTTGTCCAGCGCGGCAGCCGTCACCGGCGCTGCAGCACCTGCGCCAGCAACCGCGCGGCAGCAGCACGCGGATCGAGTTCGCGCCGCTCGACGGCGTCGAGCACGGTCTCGAAATCGCAGCCAGCGTTGCGCGACGACTCGACCCAGGCCAGCAACTGGCGCGACAGCGCCTCCCTGACCCGGATCGCCAGGCGGGACCGTCGGCGTTCACCGAGCGCATCGGCCGTGTGCGCACGAAAGTGCTCGATCCCCGTCCGCAGTTCCGGGACGCCAAGTCCGGTCGTAGCGGTGCTGCGCAGCACCGGCGGTCGCCACGCGCCCGGTGGGCTGTCCTGCAGGCTGAGCGACGCCTCGATCGACGCAATCGTGCGATCAACGCCCTCGTGATCGGCCTTGTTGACGACGAAAAGGTCGGCGATTTCCATCACGCCGGCCTTCATCGCCTGGACGTCGTCGCCCGCGCCCGGCGCCAGCACCACGATCGAGACGTCGGCGGTGCGGACGATCTCTACTTCGTCCTGACCGACACCGACCGTCTCGATCACCTCCAGATCGAAGCCCGCGGCATCGAACACGACCGCGGCGTCGGCTGCACTCTGCCCGACGCCGCCGAGATGACCCCTGGTCGCCAGGCTGCGGATGAAGACGCCGGCATCGCCGGCGTGTCGCTGCATCCGGACGCGATCGCCGAGCAGGGCGCCGCCGGTGAACGGGCTGGTCGGATCGACCGCGACCACCGCCACCCGGCGGCCGTCGCCGCGCCATCCGGCGATCAACTGGTCGACCAGCGTGCTCTTGCCGGCGCCCGGCGGTCCGGTGATGCCGACCAGGTAGGCGTGACCGGCGCGCGGGTACAGCGCGCCCAGCAGCGCCGCGGCCCCGGGCCGACCATCGTCGACCCAGGTGATGGCCCGCGCGATTGCCCGCGGATCGCGCGCGATCACCTGCGCGGCCAGGGCCTGCGGCGTCACGCGAGCAGCTGGCGGGCGATCACCAGCCGCTGGACCTCACTGGTGCCTTCGCCGATCGACAGCAGCTTGACGTCGCGGAAGAACTTCTCGGCCGGGTAGTCCTTCACGAACCCGTACCCGCCGTGGATCTGCACGCACTCGTCGGCCGCCCGCACCGCGACCTCGCTCGCGTACAGCTTGGCCATCGAGGACTCGCGGCTGGTGCGGAGCCCGTCGTCCTTGAGGGCCGCCGCACGGTAGGTGAGCAGCCGCGCCGCCTGGATCTTCGTCGCCAGATCGGCGAGTTTCCACCGGATCCCTTGGAACGAGGCGATCGGCTGGCCGAACTGCTCGCGCTGCGCCGCATAGTGACGGGCCGCGTCGTAGGCCCCCTGCGCCAGCCCCACCGCGAGTGCGGCGATCCCGATGCGCCCGGCGTCGAGCACCTGCAGCGTGTTGATGAAGCCTTGGCCCTCGTCGCCGAGCAGCTGGTCGGACGGCACCCGGCACCCCTCGAGGATGACTTCGGTCGTTTCGCTGGCACGCATGCCGAGCTTGTTCTCCTTGCGCCCGGCGCGGATACCGGCCGTCCCGGCGGGGACGATGAAGGCCGAGATGCCACGATTGCCGCGCGACCGATCGGTGACGGCCATCAGCACCGTGATGCCGGCGATGTTGCCGTGCGTGATGAACGTCTTGGCGCCGTCGATGAGCCAGTCGTCGCCGACGCGCCTGGCCACTGTCCGCGTCCCCGCCGCGTCGCTGCCGGCGGTTGGTTCGGTCAGCCCCCACGCGCCCAGCACCTGACCGGAGGCCAGTGGCGTCAGGAAGCGGCGCTTCTGGGTGGCGGTGCCGAACATGTGGATGTGCGCGGCTGCCAGGCCATTGTGGGCGGCCACGCTCAGCGCGATCGCCGGATCGACACGCGCGAGTTCCTCGATGCACAGGCAGTAGTCGACCGCCGACATGCCGGCGCCGCCGTATTCGTCCGGGAACTGGATCCCGAGGAGTCCCAGTTCGGCCAGCACCGGCAGCAAGTCCATCGGGAAGTGCTGCGCCTCGTCCCAGTGCATCACGTGCGGACGCAGATCGCGCTCCGCGAACTCGCGGACGCTGTCACGCAGCAGGCGCTGGTCGTCGGTCAGATGCAGGTCCATGGCGGTCGCCCGAGGCTCAATCCAATGGTAGCCCACGCGCGATCGCCACCAGCGGCATAATGACCCGCATGTCGTCCCTGGTACGTCGCGCGGCACTGGCCGTCACGGTCCTGCTCGCCACCGTTGCGCCGGCACGGGCGGATCTGACGGTGTTCGCGGGGCTGCAGAGCGCGCCGACGATCCGTCCGGTGACCGGGATCAGTCTGGGCGTCGGCCTGCTGGTGGTCGGCTGGGAAGTCGAGATCGCGCGGGTCGCCGAGCGGGTCGACGATCGCGCGCCGTCGATCTCGACCGGTACCGGCAGCGTCTACGTTCAGAACCCGATTCCGATTTCCGGCCTGCAGATCTACGGCATCGCCGGCGCCGGCGTGTATCGCGAGCGCCTGACCGCCGTGCTGCAGGAGACCAACGTCCTCGTCGCGCTCGGCGGCGGGGCGAAGATCGCGCTGGCCGGGCCGTTGAAGCTGCGGCTGGACTACCGGTTCTTCAAGTTGCGCAATGCCGGATCGCCGACGCCGCAGCGCCTGTATGCCGGGCTGTCGCTGGCGTTCTGAGACGCGAGGCCGCCGCGCGGTCTCACTTGACCGCGAACAGCAGCGCGTTGCCGGAGGGATTGGCGGGGTCGAGCACCGCGGCCAGCCGCGTCTTGAGCGCGGTCGCCTGTGCTGGCAACACCGCGTCGATCAGGACGTCGAAGCCGGTCCGATCGGCATCGCCGGTGATGGCCGGCACCTGCAGGAAGTACATTGCCCGGCCTTGGGCATTGGGCAGCGCCGATCGGTAGAGTCGCAGTTCGCGCGCCTGCAGCTTGCGGGTCTCGACGGTGCTGGCGGCCATCGCCTCGCGGACCTGGCGGCCGAGCGCTTCGAAGTCGGCGATGCGTTCGGGCAGCACGCTGTAGATGACCAGCCACACGTCGCTGGCTGACGGCGACGGACCCTGGCTCGGCGCCGGGG
>JACDAO010000811.1 GCA_013695405.1 Acidobacteriota bacterium
CCGATCCGGATGCGGTCGTTGGCACCCTGGATGCGGTTGCGGCTGGTGGCCGTCTGCGCGCCAGGGGCTGGCGCGGCGACGAGGCCTCCGGCCAGGCCGGCGGCCGTGGACGAGACGAACGAACGACGAGTGATCGGCATTGTTTAGGGAACCGCCGCAAGCCTAGTGCGCGCCCGGTCTGGATTCAATGAGAAAAGGGGCACCGGCTGTGGCACGGGTGCCCCTTTCACGTTTCGGCCGTCGGACCATCGGGCCTCGGCATCGTCCCGCAGCTACGTCTCCAGTCCCGCAGCTACGACTCGGATCGATCAGAAGAACAGCCGGAACCCGATCTGCAGGTTCTGCGGCAGGTTGTTCTGGCTGGTGACGACCCCGAAGTTCTGGTTCCGGGGATCCAGGTTCGGGTTGGTGAAGAACACCTGGTTGAGGGCGTTGTAGACCTCGAGGTGCAGCTGAGCGCGCACGGTGGACGTGATCTCGAAGCGCTTGACGAAGGACACGTCCATGTAGTTGAGCGCCTGGGCCCGCAGGTTGGTCGGGCGGCTCGGCAGCGTCTTGTAGTTCTGCGCCAGCTGGATGCGCGGATCGTTTCGGCGCTGCGCCTCGGGGATGTCGTCGAAGTAGAAGCCGCTGGTGTCGAAGACCGGCCGGTCAACGCCGTCCGTCGAGTAGCTCGTCGTCAGCTGGTTGATGTCGCCGTTGTAGTAGTAGCTGAAGCTGTTCGCGCTCAGCGTCAGCGGACGCCCGCTCTGCCACTGGTAGATGCCCGACACGCTCCAGCCGCCCGCAACGAGGTCCAGCGCGCGATGCCACTGGCTGCCGAAACGGCGACCACGGCCGAAGGGCAGTTCCCAGATGCCGTTGACGACAATGCGATGCGGCACGTCGACGTCCGAACGGCGCTTCTCGTAGATGCCGGCCGGGCCATCGACGGCGTTGAGGGCGAAGGTCTGCTCTTCGAAGCGCGAGAGGGTGTAGGTGGTCAGGAACGAGAAGCCCTGATCGAAGCGCTTCTCGAGGCGGAACTGCGCCGACTCGTAGCTGCTCGAGCCGTCGTAGTTGCGGCTCAGCACCTGCGTGAACTGCGGGTAGGGACGCAGCAGCTGCTGACGCGCGACGTTGGCCGTGTTGAGGTTCGCGCCCGGGAGCAGCCCGGCAAACGGATTGGCCACGGGCTGTCCGAGACTCGCGATGACCGCGGTGTCGCGCACGTCGCTGGTCGAGAGGAACTCGCGCGGCACCGGGTTGATGTCGGTTTCCACGGTGAGGTCGTAGCCGCGATTGCCCGTGTAGCCCGCTTCGGCCACCCATTTACCGGGCAGTTCACGCTGCAGGCTCAGCGCCCAGCGCATCGCCTGAGGGTTCCTGAAGTCGACGTTGGTGGTGTACCGGTTCAGGCCCTGCCCGACGAAGGTGTTGACGCCGTTCGAGTCGCCGGCCGGCTGAATGACGCCGCCTGGAAACGGCCGGGTGAGGCTCGCCTGATAGGTGAGGCCGCTGTCGTTGGTCACGATAATCGGTGTGGACTGCGCGAAGCCAGGCTGGAAGACGGCGTAATCGAACAGGGCCGGCACCGCGTACATGGCCCAGCCCCCGCGCAGCACGGTGCGGTCGTTCACCGAGTAGGCAAAGCTGAGGCGCGGTTGGAGGTTGTTGCGATCGGCATTCCAGAAGCCCGGGTTGCTGTCGGTGGCGAAGTTCACACCACCGACCGGGTTGAACTGCGACACCGGCAGCTGCGCGATCGGGCTGGCCGCATAGCGGGCGCGGGCGGCGGCGTTCACGGCGAGTACGGCCGTTGGGTCGAAGCCGCGGACGTTGGCGTTGTTCGCCTCCGTCGGAGCGCCCTCGTACTCGTACCGAAGGCCGAGGTTCACCGTCAGCTTGCTGGTCACCTGCCAGTCGTCCTGCACGAAAATCCCCTGGTACAGACTGCGGTTCGTACGGCTTGGCGCGATCTCGATGCGGCTGCCCGAGTCTGGCAGCCCGAGCAGCATCGACGCGAGATCCTGGCCGATCGGTGCCGTCGGCAGCCCCGTTCCGCCATTCGTGAAGCCCGAGTTGAACTGGTAGATGCCGGCCGCGTGGTAGCTCGGGTTGCTGACCTCCTGGTAGAGCCGAAGGTCGTAGCCTGCCCGCACGGAGTGGTCGCCGAAGAACTTGGTGACCGTCGGCTGGAAGGTGCGAATCGACGAGACGGTGCCTCCGGCGAACGAATCCCCGAGATTACTGAATGCGCCTGGCTCGACGCGCGGGAAGTACTCGAACCCGCTGAACAACGACGCGGTGTCGGACGAGAACCCCAGGCTCGACGGGTTGAACAGGCCCTGGCTCTGCCGCTGACTCGGCTCCTGGAACTCGGACCAACTGCCGCGGAGGTTCAACACCGTGGACGGGCTCAGCGTCCAGACGTGATCGGCGGTGACCGCGTTGTTGATGCGGAACAGGAAGTTGCCGGTCGGGCTGATGCCGTTCTGCTCGCCTGTCCAGTTCCCGCGGTACTCGGTGCGGTTGTTGCGCGAGAAGCGCACGAACGTCTTGTGGTCGTTGTTGAACTGATGATCGCCGCGGATGTTGACCGAGTAGAAGTCGTCGCCGCGCTCGTTGGTGCTCAGGTAGTTGTTCTGCCCCTGGGCGTTGCCGGCCTGATTGGCGGCTGGGTAGTAGCTCAGGAGCTGGCGGGAGACGGGGTCGATACGGTTCGACGGAATCACGTTGCCCGGGAACGGGTCACGCCGCACCTGACCGTTGACGAGGCGCGCGGTGGCAGGGTCGAAGATCTGGATGCCGAGCGGCAGCAGCGCCGAGAAGTCGCCGTTGCGCTGCGCCTCGGTGGGCACGGTGAACTGACCGGGCTCGGGGAAGACGTCATACAGCCATTCGACGGCCGTGAAGAAGAACGTCTTGTTGCGGCCGTTGTAGAACCCGAGATTGACCGGGCCGCCCATGGTGAAGCCGTAGCGCTTGTAGTCGAGCTCGGCCTTCGGCTCTCCGGCGCGCTCGAGGAAGAAGTCGTTCTTGCTGAACTTCTCGTCGCGGATGTGGTAGTAGCCGTCGCCGCGATACTGATTCGTGCCGCTCTTCATTGTCACGTTGACGGTGGCACCCGCCGTGTGTCCCTGCTGCGCGTCGAAGGTGGCGGTTTCGACCTTGAATTCCTGCACGGCGCCCGCGGGCGGCACGAACGCCGCACGGCGGCCGTGTGCCATGTTCGGCGAGCCGTCGAGCGTGAACTCGTTGCCACCGGCCGCGCCGTTGGCCGTGACAGCCGACGTGCCCGCGTTGTCGAAGGGGCGCGAAAACTTCAGGTCCCCGGTGTACACCGTGCCAGCCGCAAGACGGGTGAGCGTGAACGGGTTGCCATCGGAGAGCGGCATCAACTGGATCCGCTTCTCGTCGATCACCTGGCCCTGCGAGGCGGTCCGCGTTTCGAGCAGCGGCGCGCCCCCGACCACCGAGATTGTCTCTTGCAGCCCACCGACCTCGAGCGAGAAGTCGATCTCGAGACGATCGGCCACCCGCACCTCCACGGATTTCTGCTCGACCCGCTTGAAGCCCGGGAGTTCCACGACGACGGCGTAGGAGCCGGGACTGATGAAGGGGATCGAGTAGCGGCCGTCCTCGTTGGTGAGGGCGGTGTTGACCGTTCCAGTGGCCGCGTTGGTCACCGTGACCGTCGTGCCGGGGAGCGTGCCGCCGGAGGTGTCGACGACACGCCCCTGAATGGCCCCGCGGGGATCCTGCGCAGCGGCGGTGGACGTGGCGCCCAGGAGACAGACGACGGCGAGGATCGCCAGTCGAGCAGCCGAGTAGTGTCGTTGCAGCAGCATCCGCATCACGAAGCCTTCCCTTCCTCGTTCCAGAGGCGAAGTGGTCACACCAATCGAACTGGCCACGCCGGGTGCGGTCAGGGCCGCGCCAGCTCGCGTCGCTGGCGATCGGGTGTATTGGTTTGGCGGCGGGAGTATAGCAGCAACCAGCGGCGCGGACGCAACCAGGACAGCGAACTCGAAATCCCCCGTGGTCGTACCACTGAAGAGGCGGCAGGAACCTTGCACTCATCCACGCCATGAAGATTTCTGGTCAAGTGCGCTGGGCGTCGTACGTCATTGTCGCGGCCCTCTCGATGATCGTGGCGGCCTCGCCACTCGACGCGCAGGCGCCGTCGTCTGCTCGCCGTGCCCGTCCGGGCGTCACCGCCGGCGCGGCCCGCCGCGTCGAGGGGGTGACGCTGCAGGTCCGTCTCGATCGCGCCGGGTTCTCGTCAGGGGTGATCGACGGCCAGCCCGGGCGCAAGACCACCGCCGCGCTGACGCAGTTCCAGGAGGCGCGCGGTCTGGAAGCGTCTGGCACGCTGGACGACGCGACCCGGCAGGCACTCGGCGACGAGCCCGGGCTGATGGCGTACACGGTGACGCCGGAGGACATCGCCGGGC
>JACDAO010000817.1 GCA_013695405.1 Acidobacteriota bacterium
CCGTAGGACGGAGCCCCGGGTGCCATCATGCGGGCTCCCCCGTGTGCTGCGCGGCGAGATCGAGCAGCACCGCGCGAGCCATCTGGCGGCGCGGTTCCGAGGCGGCCACCGCATCGACCAGCAGGCGCCACAGCAGGCCGACCCGCAGGCCGCTGACCACGTCCTCGATCGGCAGCGTCGCCCGACCGGTGGCGGCCAGCTCCTCGAGCCAGCCCTTGACCAGGGCGGCGGTCACCACGGCCCACCAGCCGCGCGCTGACGGGTCGCGCAGATCGCGTCGCCCGATCTGCTGCAACGCCGTCACGGCGACATACGCCAGGTCCGCGACCAGCGCGCCGATATCGCGTTCGCCGTAGTCGGCGGCCTCACCGACCACGCCGGGTGTGCTGTCGTCGGCGTCGACCGGGCTCGGCTCGTCCTGCAGCCAGCGCCAGCGCGCCAGCCCACCGAGCATCTGCCGCGAGTCGAGGATCCGATCGGCGGACGGGGAGGCCAGCAGCAGCGCCCAGCGACCGCGCACCGCCTCGGCGATTTCGGGCAACGCGGCCAGCGCCGCCTCGGCATGCTCGCGGTCCCGGCTGTCACTGGTCGACTGAGTGACCGGATTGGCCGCCAACTCCTGCCCGTACGCGACGTGCGTGGCCGCCACCCGGCGGCCGAGCGTCGTGGCCATCCGTCGGGCCTCGTGGAGCGGCTCGCTGTCGACCTGCGGAATCTCCCGCCCATCGCGCAGCCAGACGAACGGATCGGTGTCGGGCAGCGGTCTCGGTTCGGCGAGCCAGCGCAGCGCCAGTTGCAGGCTGCGGTCCCAGCCATCGTCGGTGAACGGCACGCGCGAGCGGAGCAGCATGAACGGCCAGCGCTCGCCGTCGGGCGTGCGCAGGTCGAGCGTCGCGTAGACGACCGGCAATTCCAGATCGAGGTCGTTGGCCAGCGTCGCCAGCAGGCGCTGTTCGTGCGATCGTCCGCGTAGCAGCCGCCGCCGGATCTTGATCTCGGCGGCCGCGCCACAGGCAATCACGGTCTGCCCGAGCGAGGTCGGCAGCGCGACGTACGGCTGGTGATCGGCGAGCACCGCCGGGCCCTTCGAGGCGACGTCGAAGACGCCGTCGCGCCCGCTGACCGACGTGCCGTCGGTGAAGGCACGCATCAGCGCCCGCACGGCGTCGACCTCGATCACCTCGTGCAGCACGCCGGCGCGGGCGCCGCCGATCCGGGCCAGGACACGACCTGGATGGCGGTCGAGCAACTCCTCGGCCCTGGGGCCGCCGGTGAACGTCAGCACCAGCCCATAGCGATAGACCTCGATCTCGCCCTCGACGTCGACGGCCACCAGAGCGATCGGCTCGGCGCCGTCGCGCAGCAGTGCGTGGCTGGCGATCCGGATTTGCCGAATCACCGCGCCGGGCGCGCGGTACCACGGCTGCTGTTCCAGATACGGCCGCAGGTAGCGTCGCTCGAGCACCGCCTTGCCCGGGCCATCGAGCAGGGTGTCCCAGCGCTCGCTCACCAGCAGGTCGGGCATGGGATGGCGCCGGACGTCGGCCGCGGCTTCACCGTGCGCCCGCGCATCGCCGGTCGGCACCATGTGCAGCCAGTACCAGCCGTACGGCGACAGGGTCAGGAACAGGCGACCCCGGTCGAGGGCTGGCAGCCGCGACCGCCCGAGCAACTCCACCGGCACGCCGTCGAGCGTGGTCTGGACCTGCGCGGTCTGCACCTGGCCCGACAGGTTGGCGACCACCAGCACGGTGTCGTCGCCAAGCGTGCGCGTGAAGGCCAGCACCCGCCGGTTGCCGGTCTCGACGAACTCGATGCTGCCCCGGCCGAAGGTGCGATGCGCCTGGCGCATCGCGATCATCCGGCGCATCCAGTGCAGCAGCGAGGCCGGCGACCGCTCCTGGGACTCGACGTTGACGGCCTGGAAGCCGAACACCGGGTCCATCACGGGCGGGGCGCACAGGCGCTGCGGGTCGGCCCGCGAAAAGCCGCCGTTGCGATCGCCGGTCCACTGCATCGGCGTACGCACCCCGTGCCGGTCCGACAGGTAGATGTTGTCGCCCATGCCGATCTCGTCGCCGTAGTAGATCACCGGCGTCCCGGGCAGCGACAGCAGCAGCACGTTGAGCAGTTCGACGCGGCGGCGATCGTTGTCGAGCAGCGGCGCCAGCCGTCGTCGGATGCCGACGTTGATCCGCATCCGGGGATCCTCGGCGTAGGCGCCGTACATGTACTCGCGTTCCTCCGGCGTGACCATCTCGAGCGTCAGTTCGTCGTGGTTGCGGAGGAACAGCGCCCACTGGCAGCTCTCGGGAATCTCCGGCGTCTGGCGCAGGATCTCGACGATCGGCTCGCGATCTTCGCGCTCGATCGCCATGTACAGGCGCGGCATCAGCGGGAAGTGGAAGGCCATCTGGCACTCGTCGCCGGCGCCGAAGTAGGCGCTGACGTCGGCCGGCCACTGGTTGGCCTCGGCCAGCAGCACCCGACCCGGGTACTCACTGTCCACGAAGCGGCGGACCTGGCGGATGATCGCGTGCGTCTCGGGCAGGCTCTCGCACGACGTGCCTTCGCGCTCGATCAGGTACGGAATCGCATCGAGACGAAAGGCGTCCACGCCGAGATCGAGCCAGAACCGCATCGCCCGCAGCATCGCGCGGAGCACCCGCGGGTTGTCGTAGTTCAGGTCGGGCTGATGGTGGAAGAAGCGGTGCCAGTAATACGCCTTCGCGACGGGATCCCAGGTCCAGTTCGACGTCTCGGTGTCGGTGAAGATGATCCGGACGTCGTCGTAGGTCCTGTCGCTGTCGCTCCAGACGTAGAAGTCCCGCGCCGGCGAGCCCGGCGGCGCGTGCCGTGCGGCCTGGAACCACGGGTGCTGATCCGAGGTGTGGTTCATCACCAGTTCGGTGATCACGCGCAGGCTGCGGGCGTGCGCCTCGCGCAGGAAACGCCGCACGTCGCGCAGCGTGCCGTAGCCGGGATGGACCCCCTGGTAGTGGGCGATGTCGTAGCCGTCGTCGCGCAGCGGCGACGGGTAGAACGGCAGGATCCAGAGGGTGTTGATGCCCAGCGCCTGCAGGTAGTCCAGCTTCTGCACCAGCCCGGCGAAATCGCCGATGCCGTCGTCGTTGCCATCGAAGAAGGAGCGGACGTGGACCTGGTAGATGACGGCGTCCTTGTACCAGTCGGGCTGCGGCGGGCGAACGAACTCTTCCATGTCGTCAGGGCGGGGCGCCCGGACGCCGGGCGCGACGACATGTCGCGAGGGCGCGCGGGCAGGGGCTGACCCTCCTCCGGCCAGCGGCGGCACGGCAGCCCGAATGAGGCAGGACGATCTTACCGGATCGGCGACCGGCCGCGCTCGTCCGCGCGCAACAACACCACCGAGCGGCCGGCCACCGGGTAGCGGCCACGCTCGGCCGGGGCCACCGGCTGCGACTCGATGCCGGTGTCGAACACGCGGGTCCACAGCGACCCGCCGCTGAGGTGCGGCAGGTGGAACGGCAGCGGCGCCGGATCGGCGTTGAGCAGCACCAGCAGGGTGTCGTCGACGATCGGCTCGCCGCGGGTCGTGACCTCGTCCATGGCCACGCCGCTCAGGAGCATGCCCAATGCGCGCACGTGCGGCGCCAGCCACATCTCGTCGGTCATCTCGACACCGGACGGATCGATCCAGGCCAGGTCCTTGACCCCGGCGCCGC
>JACDAO010000827.1 GCA_013695405.1 Acidobacteriota bacterium
GGTCTCGGTGGTGCGTGGCCAGGAGTAGTGGGCGGCGCGCACCAGCCCGCGCTCCCGCAGTTGCTCGCGCAGCGTCGTGTCGAGCAGTGCCCGCCGCAAGCCGTGGGCGATCGCGGTCGGCTCGCGCGGGTCGACCAGGATCGCGGCATCGCCCATCACTTCGGGCAGTGACGAGACGTTCGAGGTCACCACCGGCGTGCCGCTGGCCATCGCCTCGAGCGGCGGCAGGCCAAAGCCTTCGTACAGCGACGGGAAGGCGAACACGGTGGCCAGCCGGTACAACGCCGCAAGCGTGTGGTCGTCGACGAAGCCGAGGAAGCGCACATGCTTGTGCAGCTTGCCGCGGCGCACGGCGCGGCGCAAGGTCGGGTATTTGCTGATCTCGTCGCCGATGATCAGCAGCTTGGTGTTCGCGAGCGGTCCGGTCCGGACCAGCGCGAACGCCTCGATCAGCCGCTCCACGTTCTTGTGCGGTTTGATGTTGCCGACGTACAGCACGAAGGGATCGTGCAGCTGGAACCGCTCCTGGGTGCGCGCGATGTCCTCGGGCGCGGCCAGCTGGTGGAACTGCTCGTCGATGGCGTTGTACGCCACCGTGATCTTGTCCGGCGGGATCCGGTAGAAGCGCAGGATGTCGCGCTTGGAGGCCTCTGACACGGTCAGCACGTGCGACGACCGGTGCGTCGCGATCCACATGAACGTCCGCGCGTAGCCGTACGCCAGCCGGCTCGGCAGGTACTGCGGAAACATCAGGTGGATGCAGTCGTGAATGGTCACCACGGCCGGGCAGGTGACCAGCGGCGGCAGGACGTAGTGCGGCGCATGGAAGACGTCGGCGCGCTCGCGCCGGACGATGCTCGGGATGCTGAACTGCTCGCGCAGCGAGTAGTTGCCGGCCAGGCTGATCACGCCGCGCACGTTCGGGCCGAGCGTGCGGGTGAAGTCGAGGTCCTCGGGCCGACAGATCAGGACGTACTCGCCGGCCGTGTCGAGCCGGGCCAGCTGGGTGACGATGTTCCGGACGTACGTACCAATGCCGTAGTCATGCAGCTTCCGGATGTCGATGGCCACCCGCATCGGGCCGGAGCATAACACTGCCACCGCGGCTAGCCCCGGCCGGGATGCTGGCCCCTGGCGCGGAGGTAGCGCGCGAGCCATCGGGCCCAGCGCGGATGGTGCTTGCGATAGAAAGCGAGCTGGCTCTCCCGGTAGCGGCGCGACGTCGCGATCGGCGCCGTCGCGCGCGAGCGACCGCGCAGGTGCGTGACGACCGCGTCCGGCACGAACAGCACGCGGTGGCCGGCGGCCCGCAGCGCGGCGCAGAAGTCGACGTCCTCGCAGTACATGAAGTACCGCTCGTCGAGCAGGCCGACCTGCTCGGCCGCGGCCCGTCGCACCAGCAGGCACGCACCGCTGACCCAGTCGACCTCCTGCGCTCGCTGCAGCCGCGCCCGCATGCCGCGTTGCAACGGGATCGGCGCATGAGCCAGCAGGCCGGCGCGGACCCGTTGCCGCAGTTCGCCGAACGGCGAGATCATCGGCCCGAACGACAGTTCCTGTCGCCCGTCACCACCGAGCAGTCGTGGCCCCGCCGCGGCGGCACGCGGGCTGGACTCGAGGGCGCGACAGAGGCGCTCGATCTGTCCGGCGCCGATCAACGTGTCGCTGTTGAGCAGCAGGATCAGCACACCGTCGCTGCCACGAATGCCGACGTTGTTGGCGGCGGCGAACCCGCGATTGGCGGTCAGCCGGTGCAGCGACAGCGCCGGCCAGTGGGCGGTAATCGCCTCGGGTGTCCCGTCGGTCGATGCGTTGTCGACGACTACCACCGTCCATGGCCGGTCGGGCGGCGCCGCGTGCACCGACGCCAGGCACGCGATCACGTCGTCACGCGCGTTGAAAGTGACCACGACGATGGTCAGCGTGGCGCTCATTGGACGCCATGCCGCGCGGCATTGACCAGCGCGTCCCAGGTCAGGCGCGCGGCATCGTCCCACCGGTAGCGCGCCACCGCGGCGTCGCCAGCGGCAATCTGTGCCGCGCGGATCTCGGGCTCGGTGACCAGGCGGAGCAGGCTCGCCGCCACCGCCTCCGGTTGCCCGGCCGGCACGTACTGCGCACCGGCGCCGTACACCTCGCGCGCCACCGCGGTGTCGAGGACCACGGTGGGCAGGCCCTGCTGCATCGCCTCGAGAGGCGTCAACCCGAAGCCCTCGTAGGCCGACAGAAATGCAAACACGCCGGCCGAGGCATAGGCCGCGTGCAGGTCCTCGTCGGTGACGTAGTCGCGCAGCCGCACCGCATCGCCAATCCCGAGGTCGGCAGCGAGCGCGCAGAGATCCTGACGCGGGAAGGTGCGGTTGTCGCCGATCACCTCGAGCCGCAGATCGGGTACGGCGCGGCGGGCCAGCGCGACACCTTCGAACAGCAGCGGCAGGTGCCGGCGTTCGAAGATCGAGCCGACGAACAACACCACCGGCGGCGGCGGTGTGGCAGATCGCGCCGCCAGCACCGTGTCCAGGTAGTCGACGGCCAGCGGAATGACGCGCAGCTTCGACGCGGCGGTGCCCAGGTGCGTCTGGATTTCGGCGGCCGAGAACCGGGTCAAGGTCAGCACTGTGTGGGCCTTGCGGGCTGACCAGCGGGCCAGCACGCGCATCCGCCAGCCGAGGCGTGAGGGGAACCACTCGGGATGCGCGGCGAACGACACGTCGTGCATCGCCAGCACGATCGGCACGCGGACACGCAGCGGCGTGGTGTAGGCGGGGCTGAACAGGGCCTGCACGTCGGCCGCCTGGACCGCACGCGCCAGTTCGCGCTGTTCCCAGGTGGTGCCGCCGCGTCCGGCGACGTGCCGCCACGCCAGGGTCGCTCCCGGTCCGCGGCGTTCCGGAACACGCTGCGGCGCAGTCGGGTCGGCGGTGATCAGCACCAGGTGCGCGCCGCCAGCTTCGGGCATCAATTGCCAGCGTGCCAGCAGTTCGCGAAGGTAGCGACCGGTGCCCGTCGGACGGCCGCTCAACTCGCGTGCGTCGACGGCGATGCGGATCACCGGGCCGATCCCTGGTCGCGCGCCGCAGTGCGGTAGGCGCGCCACAGCCGTTCGGCGGAGGCGGTCCAGGAGAACAGCCGCGACCGGGCGATTCCGGCGACGCGCATCGATTCCAGGCGCGAGGGGTCGGCGAGCAGCGAGGCCACCTCGTCGGCGAGCGTCTGCGGGTCGTCCGGGTCGACGTAGACCGCGGCCTCGCCACCGACCTCGGGCAGGGCGCCGCGCCGCGCCAGCACCACCGGCACCCCGGCGGCCATCGCCTCGACCGCCGGCAGGCCGAACCCTTCGTCGAAGGAGGGCATCACCAGCAGCCGCGCCGCGGCGTAGAAGCGCTGGCGGTCGGCGTGATCGAGATAGCCGACGTGCTGCACCACGCCTGCCAGCGGCGGCTGCAGTAGACGGGCGAGCAGGGCATCGGCCGACGTGGGCGCGCCACCGGCCAGGAGCAGCGGCACTCGCAGG
The DNA here is from genome assembly GCA_013695405.1 of Acidobacteriota bacterium. Taxonomy (GTDB): domain Bacteria; phylum Acidobacteriota; class Vicinamibacteria; order Vicinamibacterales; family Vicinamibacteraceae; genus Luteitalea. Next base: position 3,515 of record JACDAO010000827.1, read on the forward strand.
CCGCCGGTCAGCAGTCGCTCCCACGCGTCGAGCAGGCCGGCAATGTTCTTGCGCGGCTCCAACGTGCCGACGCAGATCACCGGCCCGGCGGCCGGGACGGCGCGTCTCGCCGTCCAGTCTGGTGCGCCGTTGGGACAGATCACGACGCGCTCGGGGTCGACGTCCATCCGCTGGACCACCTGCGCACCGACCGTGTTCGACACGGTGACCACCAGATCGGCCCGCTGCGCGTGCCGGATCGCCAGCGACGCATAATCGCGGCGAACCTCGGCGGCGGTGGCCTCGGGGTGATCGAGGAAGAACAGGTCGTGCACCGTCACGACCCTCGTCGCACGGCGTGACGGGATCAGCATTGGCGTAGGGGAGTGGACCACGTCGGCCCGGCCGGCCAGCCACTCGATCGGCGGCGCCCCGAGCCGGTGCCACGCGAAGTTGAGCAGCCGCACCGGCACCCCGGCGTCGCGCGCCTCGATTCCGGCGCCGGGACTGGTCAACCGATCCTTCCAACTGCTCGAGAACACGGCGACGTGATCGCCAGGCGCGGCGGTCGCGGCGAGGGCCAGCGCGGTCTGATGGACGTACTCGCCCACGCCGGTCCTGGCCCGCAGCGCGGGCCGATAGTCGAGCAACGCCTGCACGGGTACCTATGCTAGCGTAAGGTGTTCGGCCCGCCGGGTGGGAGGCACCAGGGGATGGTGCCTGCGATGGAGGAGTGACGCGTGAAGATTGCTGTGGTCGGCACAGGCTACGTCGGCCTGGTGGTGGGCGCGTGTTTCGCGGAGAACGGCAACGACGTCATCTGTGTGGACACGGACGCGGCCAAGGTCCGGGCCCTGACCCGCGGGCGCATCCCGATCTACGAACCAGGACTCGAAGAGGTGGTCAAGCGCAACACCGCCGAGAAGCGCCTGAGTTTCACCACCGTGCTGGCCAACGCGGTCACCGCCTCCGACATCATCTTCATCGCCGTCGGTACCCCTGAAGCCGAAGACGGCTCGGCCGACCTGCAGCACGTGCTCGGCGTGGCCCGCGACATCGCGCGCGCGATGAACGGCTACAAGGTCATCGTCGACAAGAGCACCGTGCCGGTGGGGACCTCCGAGAAGGTGCGCGAGGTGATGCGCGGCGAAACCAGCCACCCGTTCAGCGTCGTCAGCACCCCCGAGTTCCTCAAGCAGGGCGCCGCCGTGGACGACTTCCTCAAGCCGGATCGCGTGGTCATCGGCGCCGACGACGAGCGTGGCGCGCAGATGATGACCGAGCTGTACGCGCCGTTCACCCGGACGGGCGCGCCAATCATGGTGATGGACTGCGCCAGCGCCGAGCTGTGCAAGTACGCCGCGAACGCGATGCTGGCCACCCGCATCTCGTTCATGAACGAGGTCGCCAAGGTCTGCGAGCTGTATGGCGCCAATGTCGACCAGGTGCGTCGCGCGGTCGCCTCCGACAGCCGGATCGGCTCGTCGTTCCTGTTTCCGGGGGTCGGGTACGGCGGCAGCTGTTTTCCGAAGGACGTCAAGGCGATCCTGAGGTTCTCGCAAGACAAGGACTACGAGTTCAAGATCCTCAAGGCGGTCGAGGACGTCAACGCCGAGCAGAAGAAGAAGCTGCTCGAGATGATGCGCACACAGCTCGGCTCGCTCGACGGCAAGACCATCGGCGTCTGGGGCCTGGCCTTCAAGCCGCGCACCGACGACATGCGCGAGGCGCCGGCGATTACGATCATCGAGGGGTTGCTCGCGGCCGGGGCGACCGTGCGGGCCTACGACCCGGAGGCCCGTGACACCGCCGAGCGGCTGTTCGGCGACCGGATCATCTACTGTGCCAATGCCTACGAGGCCCTGACGGGAGTTGATGCGCTGGCGCTGGTGACCGAGTGGAACGAGTTCCGCGAGCCCGACTTCACCCGGATGAAAACGCTGATGGCGGCGCCGGTGATCTTCGACGGGCGCAACATCTACAAGCCCGAGGCGATCCGCGCGCAAGGTTTTGCTTACCATTCAATCGGACGCTGAGATGCCCGCGGTTCTGGTTACCGGCGGAGCCGGCTACATCGGCAGTCACTCGGTCAAGGCGCTGCTCGGTGCCGGTCGCCGGGTGGTGATTCTGGACGACTTCTCGGCCGGGCATCGCGGCACGTGCGCGGCGCTGCAGTCGATCGCCTCGCCCGACCAGTTGACCGTCGTCGAGGCGTCGATTGGCGACACCGCGACGGTCGAGCGCGCCTGCCGCGAGCACGGGGTCGAGGCGGTGATGCACTTTGCTGCCTGGCTGTCGGTCGGCGACTCGGTCACCGATCCCGCGGGCTACTACCGCAACAACGTGACCGGCTCGATCGGCCTGCTCGATGGCATCAGCCGGGCCGGCGTGACCCGGCTGATCTTCTCGTCGACTTGCGCGACCTACGGCGAGCCGCAGCGGGTGCCGATCGACGAATCGCACCCCCAGCAGCCGATCAACGCCTACGGCGAAACCAAGCTGGCGGTGGAGCGGGCCCTGCCGCACTTCGAGCGGGCCTATGGCTTGACATCGGTGGCCCTGCGTTACTTCAACGCCGCCGGCGCCGACCCTGACGGGCTGCTCGGCGAGGACCACGCCCCCGAGATCCACATCATCCCGCGGGCCATCTTCGCGGCCCGGGGCGACGACGCGCTGCAGGTCTTCGGCGAGGACTACCCGACGCCCGACGGCACCTGCCTGCGCGACTACATTCACGTGGCCGACCTGGCCGATGCGCACGTCCTGGCGCTGGCCTCGCTCGAGCGGGGTGGTCCCTCGGCACGCTTCAACGTCGGCACCGGCACGCCGCACTCGGTCAAGTCGGTGATCGAGGCGGTCGGCCGGGTGGCGGGCCGGCCGGTTCCGTACACCGTCGGACCCCGCCGGCAGGGCGATCCGAGCAGCCTGTATGCCGCCAACACCGCGATCCGCGAGGCCCTCGGCTGGCAGCCGCGGCATGCCGACCTCGACACCATCGTCGGCACCGCCTGGCGCTGGTTCGAGGCCCACCCGCAAGGTTACGGCGACTGAGGACCGATACTAGCGACGAGTGACTGTCCTTCTGCGGCTGCTCCGCTACGCGTCGCCCTATCGCGGGCGGCTTGCGGCTGCATTCGCGGCGATGGTCGCCTACGCGGCGGCGTCGGCCGGCGTCGTCTACCTGATCAAGCCGATCTTCGACCAGGCCCTGGGCAGCCAGTCGGAACTGCCGTCGATTGCCCTGGCGATCGTCGGCGTGTACCTGGTCAAGGGCCTGGGCGCCTACGTCTCGGCCTACCTGATGACCGACGTCGGACAGCAGGTGGTGCGCGACATCCGCAACGAGATGTTCGGCCACGTGCTCGGCCAGTCGGCCGCGTTCTTTGCCCGGCGGTCCACCGGCCAGCTGCTGTCACGCGTCAACAACGACGTCAACCAGGTGCAGCAGGTGGTCTCGCAGACGATGGGCGACCTGATCCGCGAGGGCTTCGCGCTGATCGCCTACATCGGACTGCTGTTCTGGCACGACGCACGGCTGGCGCTGGTGTCGCTGACCGGCGCTCCGGTGTTGATCTACCCGCTGGTCCGGCTCGGCCAACGGGTCCGGCGCAGCGGCCGCCGATCCCAGGAACAACTCGAGGTGCTGACGCACCTCACCGCCGAGGCCTTCACCGGGCACCGTATCGTCAAAGCGTTCGGCGCGGAAGGCCGCGAGCAAGTGCGGTTCGAGGAGGCCGCGCAGCGCGTCTACCGCACCAATATGAAAGTGACCAGCGCGGTCTCGGTGCTGCCGCCGCTGATGGAGTGGCTCGGCGGCATCGCCGTGGCCGGCATGCTGTGGTACGGCGCGTCGCAGATCGGCCAGGGCCGCCTGACGATGGGCGAGTTCATGCTGTTCGTGACGACGCTGTTCCTGATGTACGAGCCGATCAAGCGGCTCAGCCGCGTCAACGCCACGCTGCAGCAGGCGATGGCCTCGGCCCAGCGGATCTTCGAACTGCTCGATACCCACACCGAGGTGGTCGACCGCACCGGCGCGATTGCGCTGCCGCGGCCGCGGCGGGGGGTCGAGTTCCGTGACGTCAGCTTCGCCTACGGCGATCGCGATCGCCGCACCGTGCTCGACCGCGTCTCGTTCCGGGTGGACGCCGGCGAGATCGTCGCCATCGTCGGGCTGAGTGGCGCCGGCAAGACCACGCTGGTCAACCTCCTGCCGCGTTTCTACGACGTCACCGGCGGCGCGATCCTGATCGACGGCCACGACCTGCGCGACGTGACGGTGGCCTCGTTGCGCGCCCACATCGGCCTGGTCACGCAGGACACGGTGCTGTTCGACCAGACCATCGCCCGCAACATCGCCTACGGCCGGCCCGACGCGCCGATCGCCGAGGTCGAGGCGGCCGCCCGTGCGGCCCACGCCCACGAGTTCATCGTGCTGCTGCCCGACCGGTACGAGACCAGGATCGGCGAGCGCGGCGGACGCCTGAGCGGTGGGCAGCGGCAGCGCCTGGCGATTGCCCGGGCGTTGCTCAAGGATCCGCCAATCCTGGTGCTCGACGAGGCAACCTCGTCGCTGGATGCCGAGTCGGAACGGCTGGTGCAGGACGCCCTGCAGGTGCTGATGCGCAACCGCACCTCGTTCGTCATCGCCCATCGGCTGTCGACGGTGCGCAGTGCCAACCGGATCATCGTGCTGGAACAGGGACGGATCGTCGAGACCGGGCGACACGACGAGTTGCTGGCACGATCGGGCGGCGTCTACAGCCGGCTGTACGCGCTGCAGATGTTCGGCAATCGCGCCGACGTCGACGTGCCGGCCGCTCCGGCGCCCCTGACCCTGGTGGAGGAGCGATGATCACGTCGATGACCGGATTTGCCGTAGCGACCCGGGAGACGGAGGCGCTGGCGGTCGACGTCACGCTGCGCAGCGTCAATCACCGGCACCTCGACGTGCAGTACCGCCTGCCGCAGGTCGCGCAGGCGCTCGAACCCGGGTTGCGATCGATCATCCAGCGCCACGTCTCGCGCGGACGGCTCGAGGTCGCGCTCACCGTCCAGGAGCGGTCGGAGCCGGTGCCGGTGGTCGACATCGACCGGGCGCTGGTCCGGGCAGTGGCGGCTGCGATCGATGCGGCGCGGACGGGCGGGTTGATCGAAGGGCCGTTGCGCCCCGGCGACGTGCTGCGCCTGCCCCAGGTGCTCAAGGTGCGCGAGGATCGTGCGGCGCCAGACCTGACCCGGATCGGCGAGCTGGTCGATCAGGTGCTGGTCGACGCGCTGGTCAGCCTCAACGAGATGCGCCGGCGCGAAGGACAGTTCCTGGCAGTGGAACTCGACCACCGCCTCGCCAGCCTGCTGCACTTGGTCGACGCACTCGAGCACGCCAGTCGCGAGGCGGCCGAGACGCTGCAACTGCGCCTGCACGCGCGCGTCCTCGAGTTGCGTCTGGATCCGCACGCCGACCCGGCGCTGGTGGCGCAGGAGGTGGTCAAGTTCGTAGCCAGGTCGGAGATTCGCGAGGAACTGGTGCGACTGCGGGCCCACATGGCGCATTGGGTCGAATTGGCGGCCGGACCCGAACCCTGTGGGCGCAAGCTGGACTTCCTGCTGCAGGAAATGAACCGCGAGGTGAATACAATAGGCGCCAAGGCCGAGGGCACACGGGCATCGGCGCTGGTCGTCACCGCCAAGGCTGAGCTCGAGAAGATGCGGGAGCAGGTCCAGAATGTCGAATGACCCGGGCGGGGGCGGACGGCTGTTCGTGGTGTCGGCCCCCTCGGGGACCGGCAAGACCACGGTCGTCGAGCGACTGGTGCAGGTGGTGCCGGGCCTGACGATGTCCCGCAGTTACACGTCGCGCGAGGCACGGGCCGGGGAACGCGACGGAATCGACTATAATTTCGTGTCGCGGCCCGCTTTCGAAGCAATGGTCGGCCGCGGTGAGTTCCTCGAGTACGCCGACGTCTTCGGCAACTACTACGGCACGCGGCGCGCCGACGCCGAGCATCTGATGGCCAGTGGCAAGGATGTGGTGCTGGTGATCGACGTCCAGGGCGCCGGGCAGGTGCGGGCGACCGGCATCCCGCTGGTCACCATCTTCGTGCTGCCGCCGTCCTTCGACGTGCTCGAACAACGCCTGCGCGGGCGTGGCAAGGACTCGGATGCCGCGATCCGGCGCCGGCTGGACACGGCCAGGGCCGAAGTGGCGGCTTACGAGGAATACGAATATGTCGTCGTCAATGACGATCTCGATGCGTGCGTCACCTCGATGCGCAGCATCATCCAGGCGGCGCGAGTCACCTGCGCCCGCGTCCGGCCCCGGGCCGACGCGATTGTCAAGACCTTCGGCGCGCTGCCGGTCGGGCCAGCGTGAGCACACCGGGCGGGCGCCCGGCGATCGCGCCCTACGCAAAGGATCCCCATGGTTGACCGCACCACCCTCAACAACGCCTTCGAGTTCGTCGTCGTCGCCTCGGCCCGTGCCAAGCAGCTCCTGAGCGGCTGCGTGCCCAAGGTCGAGGCCTCCGTCAAGCCGGCGCGCACCGCCCAGCGGGAAGTGATGGAAGGCCACGTGCGGGCCGTGCCGCACGACGAGGCCGTCGAGGTCCAGTAGGCCAGCTGGAGAGGTCACGTGGCGCTGATTGCCGTCGGTGTCTGTGGAGGCATCAGCGCCTACAAGGCGGTCGACGTGGTGCGACGGCTGCAGCAGGCCGGGCACGACGTCGCGGTGGTGATGACCAGAGCGGCGCGGCGCTTCGTGGGCCCGCTGACGTTCGAGGCGATCACTCAGCGGCGGGTCATCACCAGCCAGTGGACCCCGGGCGCCAACGCCGACATCGAGCACATCGCGCTGGCCTCCGAGGCGGCGCTGCTGCTGATTGCCCCGATCACCGCCAACACCGTCGCCCGGCTGGCGCATGGCAACGCCGACGACTTCCTGTCGTCGCTGTACCTGGCGACCCGCGCGCCGGTCCTGATCGCTCCGGCGATGAACTCCCACATGTATGACCATCCGGCCACCCAGGCCAACCTCGACCTGCTGCGGGCCCGGGGCGTGCGGCTGGTCGAGCCCGGCGAGGGCTATCTGGCCTGCGGCTGGATCGGCAAGGGCCGGCTGGCCGAGCCCGAGGCAATTGTCAGCGAGGCGCTGCGCCTGCTGACGCCCACCCAGATTCTGGCCGGACGCCGCGTGGTGGTGACCGCGGGACCGACCTACGAGGACCTCGACCCGGTCCGATACCTGGGGAACCGGTCGAGCGGTCGGATGGGCATCGCCATTGCTGCCGACGCGGCGCGACACGGTGCCGAGGTC
>JACDAO010000831.1 GCA_013695405.1 Acidobacteriota bacterium
CGAGTGCCCTGGCGCGTACTCGCCCCGGCGGCGGCGTTGAGCGCTCCGGCGCCGCGGCCCTCGACCGCGAGCAGACGCCCGAGGTCGGTGCCGATCACCCCGCGCGCGCCGAAGGAGCGCGCCCCGATCATCGCCAGCCCGCCGCCGCGCTGCTCGACGAACGCCTGCAGCATCGCGAGTTGGTCGCGGGTCAGCTGGTCGGCCTCGATGTTGCCGAGCACGACCGCCTCGTACGCGAACAACTCGGCCCGGGTGCGTGGGAAGCCGTCGACCAGCGACGGCGTGCGCGACGCCGCCCCCTGCACGTAGTAGGTGGGCTCACCGCGGTCGTTGCGTCCCTTGCGGACGATGGTGTCGACGTCCAGCCCGGTGTCGCGGGCCAGGGTCCGGCTCAGGAAGCTGTGTTCGAAGCCCGGCGCGCCCTCGACGATCAACACCGGGTGCGGCCGGCCCGGCGCCGGCACGAACACGCTGCTGCGGTTGTTGCCAGTGGTCAGCTCACCGGGCGCCTCGGCGACGTCGACGGTGTACACCGTGGCGGCGCTGCGCGACGGCGAGACACGGAAGCGTTCGCGTACCTGTTGACTCGCGCCGGGCAGCCGCACCGGACGTACGACGATCGGTCGCCCGTTTTCGAGCAGCCGGACGTCGACGGTCTCGCGCCCCCCATGCGAGACCACGCTGGCGGTCAGGTCGGCCAGCGAGTCGACCACCGAGACGTCGCTGATGGTGAGGTCGCGAACTTCGCGATCGACGGCGCTGCCGGCCGCGCCGACGCCGACCGGGAACACCGGCAGCCGCCCCCGATCGGGCGGGATCGGCGACGACGCGGCGCCGTCACTCACCAGCACCATCGCGACGAACTCGCCGGCAGCGGCACGCTCGGCCATCGCGGTCACTGCGCCGCCCAAGTCGGAGGCACGGCCTTGGCCGCCGAGCGCCTCCTCGGAAGGGATCTCGCGGAGCGAGTCGGCTGCGGCGAACAACCGCAGATCGAAGTCGGCCGAGAGCAGCGGCCGCAGCCTTCCGGCAATCAGTTGCTGGGCCCGCTGCAGCCGCGATTCGATGCCCTGGGCGTCGGGCAGCCGCATGCTGCGCGAGTCGTCGATCACGATGGCGACGACCCGACCGGTTGCGGCCGGCGCCGGCTCGAGCCGCACCGGACGCATCAGGATCACGATCACCAGTGCCAGCGCCAGCACGCGCAGGCCGACCAGCAGCAGCCAGCGCGGCGTCGAGAACACGCCGCGCGCCTGCCGGTAGGCGACCAGGGCGATCAGCAGGACGAGGGCCGCCGCCCCGGCCCATGCCCAGGCCGGCCACGCGTAGGCGAAGCGGATGCCCAACGTCAGCGCGACTCCGGACGCCGGCTCAACGACTGGTAATAGCGCACCACCGACTCGGTGTAGCGGTCGGGCACCTTGTCACGCAGCGGCGCCTGCACGCGCTCGGCAGCTTCGCGCTCGGCGAGGCGCTGCGCGATCGACGCCTCGAACCGATCCATCGCGTTGTTGACGCCCTTGCGCAGGCTGTCCCAGCGGGCGAAGTCCTGCTTGAACGCTTCGGTGCCCGGTGCCGATCGGCTGAATTCCTGGCCTTCGGGCGTCGCCATCCGGCCGCCGCGATCGGCCCCGCGGCCGTCGCTGTCCTGCAGCATCCGCCCGGCCTGCTGCAACTCGCGCGCGTACTCGGCCTGCAGCCGCTCGAGTTCGGCGAGCGTGTCGCCGCCCCGGCCTTCGCCACGACCCTGACCCTGGGCGCTGCCGCGGCCGCCGGCCTGCGACGACGAGCGTGTGCCACCCTGGTCCGACGAGGGCGCCTGCGACGAAGCACTGCGTTCGCCCTGACTGCCCGTGCGCGCCGCCGACGCCTGACTCGCTGCCTGCCCCGAGGCCTGCCCCGTGGCGCCGACGGCACCCGCTGACTCGCGCTCGGCCTGCTGCGCCAGCGACGCAATCCGCTCCTCGAGATCCTTCAAGCGATCGCGCAGGCCGCGGGTATCGGCGAGGCGTTCCGACAGCGCCTGCGTGTCTGCCGGCGTGCGGCCGCTCGCCTGCCCGGCCAGCGATGCGACGCGATCCAGCATCGCCGCGGCGTCTCGCTGCTGTCGCGCCAGGTCGGCGGCCGACGCGCCCTTGCCGGCGCGCATCTGCCGGGCCGCCTGCTGCAGCGCCTCGGCGGTCTTCTGC
>JACDAO010000005.1 GCA_013695405.1 Acidobacteriota bacterium
GAACCGGACGACTGTAGCGGAGCACTGCGCTCGAGTGCGACCTCGAGGCAGGCAGCAACCGGCCAGCGGCCCGTGGGCTCGGGCGTCGGGCATCCGCGGCGCACATCAGGAGTCGCTGGCCTCGAGCATCAAGATCGCGATTGCCATCCACCACCAGACCAGTTCGGCGGGGCGGGCCAGCGGGAAGTCGACGAATGCGCAGGCGGCGCCGGCGGCCAGCGCGCCGCAACAGCCTGCCACCATCGGGGCCGCCGGGCGCGGGACGCGCGCGAGCAGCCAGACCAGCAGCCCCAGCGGCAGCACGCAGGACAACAATCCTGGCACGCCGCGTTCGACCACGGCTTCGAGGTAGTCGTTGTGAACGTGGTCGGTCAGGCCGGCAAACCGACGGTCGCGCACTCCCTGCCGTGCCGCGCTGCGTTGCCAGCCGGGAAACTGCAGGGCGACGGCGCCAGGGCCGAGGCCAGTCAGCGGCGCATCGAGCGCATGCGGCGCGACGATCCGCCAGAGATGCAAGCGGCCAGCGGCAGTGGTGTCGAGCGGGCGGGCGGGCGACAGGCCAATCGCGATGCCGCCGAACACCAGCAGCGCCGCCAGGGCCAGGCGCATCCGGCGCGACCAGCGGACGAGCGCCCACGCCGCCATCGCCGCGCCCAGTCCGAGGACCGCGCCCCGAGACCCGGTCCCGACCAGCGCCGCCGCCTGCAGCACACCCGCAACTTCGGCCACGCGCCGCACCACGGAGGAGGCCGACAACGCGTGCACCGCCATCGTCAGCGGCACCGACATCGCCATCAACGCGCCGACGAAGTTGGGATTGCCGAGCGTGCCGTAGACGCGCATGCGGACGCTGGCGCCGTCCACCGGTGCGTGCCAGCCGAGCACCGCGAACGGATCCCAGCCAACCCATTGCGCGACGGCTACGGCGGCACACACGGTGGCGCCGACCACCTGCGCGCGGATCACGGTGGCCGGCGGCGCACCGGTCCGCAGCACAGCGAGCGCCAAGGTCGGCGCCGCCAGCCCGAGCAGCAGCGACAACAAGTCGGGCACCCGCGCCGTGAGGCCGGCGACCAGGAACGAGCCGATCCACAACGCGGCCACCGCGATCAATCGCGTCGGCAACTCGCGCGCGCCGCGCGGCGACGACGGCAGCGGCAGCACCAGGCACAGCACCGCCCCGAGTGCCACCGCCGCAAGTTTCGGATCGGAGAACGGGCGCGCCAGGCCAGGCCACACGAGCAGGGGAACCACAGCCACGCAAGCCGGGCCGACGAGGGTGCGCATCACGAGCATTCTGCCCCCTGTCATCGCCATCTCGCCCGTATCTGCCACAGTGCGCTCGTCGTGAAGCGCCCTGCGAGCCCCCGTGATTCCGGGGGCTGACTGGGAGCTTGACGCAGACCGGCCGGCCGTGTGAAATGGCGCGGCCCCCGACGGAGTAGTACGACCGACCCCGAGTCCGATCATGAAGAGACGCGACTTTCTGCACAGTCTGGCGGCTGCGCCGGCCGTGACCCTGCCGGCGCTGGCCCAGCAACCGGCACCGTCGGCACCGCAGGCGCCCGCCCCGACGCCGTCCAACCCGGCGACGCCGATCCCGCCGCCACAGAACACCGAACCTCCGAAGTTCGATCCGGCGGTGGCCGACGACGTCGCGGCGATGGTGCCGCGCTTCTTCACCGCCGAGCAGTTCGCCGCGCTGGCCGCGGTCAGCGCGCTGCTGATGCCGGCGGGCGCCGCCACGCCGGGCGCGCGTGAGGCGCACGTCCCCGAGTTCCTGGATTTCCTGGTCGGCCGGTCGCCTGCCGATCGCCAGGACACCTACCGCAGCGGGCTCGACGCGCTCAACGCGCAGGCCACCGCCCGCTTCAAGGCGCCGTTTGGCAAGCTCGACACGGCACAGCAGGAGAGTTTGCTTGCGCCGCTGCGCGAGCCGTGGACCTTCGACGCGCCTGCCGATCCGCTGGCGCGCTTCCTGCGAGCCGCCAAGCTGGACGTGCGTACCGCGACGCTGAACTCGCGCGACCGGCACTTTCGTCGAGGACACTTCGCCCGATCCTGGCGCGGCAGTGCGCTTGCGCGAGGCGGGCGCGCCGCCGTGCGCAGGCTGCCATCAGAATGCCGACCCTGGCGAGCGCATGGGTCTGCCGGGTGCCGAGACCTGCATGCAGTGCCACCAGACGATGGCCACCGATCGTCCGGGCGTGCAGCAACTGGCCGCACTCGCCAAGGGCGGCGCAGCGATCCGCTGGGTACGCGTCTACCAGATTCCGGACTACGTCGTCTTCAGTCACCGTGCACACACGAACGCCGGCTCGACGTGCGCTGACTGTCACGGGCCGGTGGTCGACCTCGAGCGCATGGCGAAGGTCGGCGACGTCTCGATGGCCGGATGTGTGAACTGCCACAGCGCCAAGGGCGCCAGCACCGACTGCAGCTCTTGTCATCAACCCTTCGGGCAGAACTGACCGGGAGATCCCATGTCCACGTCGATCGAGTCTCGCCTCTCGCGGCGCGCCTTCCTTGCCACCACCGCGGCCGCACCGTTTGCGGCGGCGCTGGTCTCGGCCCAGGTCCGCCCCACCGTCGGCCTCGAGCTGTACTCGGTGCGCGACGAGCTCACCAAGGATCTGTTCGGCACCGTCCGGGCCGTGGCGAAGATGGGCTACCAGACGGTGGAGTTCTACTCGCCGTATTACGAGTGGGACACGGCGTACGCCAAGCAGGTGCGCGCCTTGCTCGACGAGGTCGGCCTGAAGGCGCCGTCGACGCACAACAGCGCCACGGTGTTCACGCCTGAGGGGCTGAAGAAGGCGATTGAGCTCAATCAGATCATCGGCTCCACCTTGATCGTGATGGCCAGCGCCGGCCGGGTCGAGCCAACTGAGGATGCATGGATTCGTGTCGCCGAACGGCTGGCGCAGGCCACCGCGACGCTCGAGCCGCTCGGGATGCGAGCCGGCTTCCACAACCACGCGCTCGAGTTCGGCGGACGGATGCCTGCCCCGCCGCGGCCGGCCGGAGGGGCTGCCGCTCCCGCGGCGCCGCCCGCGTTGACCTTCCTGCCGATGGACGTCCTCGCCAAGCGCACGCCGCGCGAGACCGTGCTGCAGCTCGACGTCGGCACCTGCGTACACGCCGGCCAGGACCCGGTCGCCTGGATCAACAAGAATCCCGGCCGCATTCGCAGCATCCACTGCAAGGACTGGGGCCCCGGCGACGACAAGGGCTACAAGGTGCTGACCGGTGAAGGCGCGTCGCCGTGGCGCGAGATCATCAAGGCGGCCGAGGCCGCCGGCGGCGTCGAGAACTACCTGATCGAACAGGAAGGCAGCCGTTACCCGTCGCTCGAGACGGCGCAGCGCTGCCTGGCCAACTGGAAGGCGCTGCGCGGTTGACACCGTGTCGATGACAGGGAGCTGCCATGTGCAGGATGCTGTCGCCGATGGCGGTTGGAGTCATTGTCGCGTTCTTCCGAGCTGGGCCGGCGTTGGCGTGCCTGGCACTGGCGTCGTTCGCGTCCGCACCGTTCTCATCGCGTCACTCGGCGGCGCAGCCTCGATCGGCGCAGCCAAACATCGTGGTGGTGCTGGCCGACGACCTAGGCTATGGCGACGTGGGCGCGTACAACGCCGCGAGTCTCATCCCGACGCCAGTCATGGATCGTCTGGCGCGCGACGGTGCCCGATTCACGGATGCCCACTCGAACTCGGCGGTCTGCACGCCGACCCGGTACGGATTGCTGACGGGACGCTACGCATGGCGGTCGCGCCTGAAAAAGGGTGTGCTCTGGAGCAATGGCGACACCCTCATCGAAGCAGGACGCGCCACACTGGCCAGCATGCTGCGTGACCAGGGCTATTACACCGCCGCCGTCGGTAAGTGGCACCTCGGGCTGCACTGGGCCGTCCGACCGGGTGCCACGGCGGACCGCGAGACGCCGCAGGGGTCTACCGATTGGATCGATTACACCGGTCCAGTGACCGGCGGGCCGCTCGCGGCCGGATTCGACGAGTTCTTTGGCATTCCAGCATCGCTCGACATGCGCGACTACGTGTACGTCGACGGCGAACAAGTGGTGGAACCGCCAACCGCGACACTCCCGGGTATCCCGCTGGGCCGGCCGGGGTTCTACCGGCCTGGCCCCGCCGGGCCGTCATTCCGTCCCGAGCGCGTGATTGACGACCTCACCGCGCGGGCCGTGGATGTCATCACGCGCCGCAGCCGCGCGGACGGGCCGTTCTTCCTGTATCTCGCAATGGCGGCGCCGCACACCCCGATGTTGCCAACTGGCGAGTTCGTCGGAAAGACGACACTGGGGCCGTACGGAGACTTCGTGGCCCAGACCGATGCGGCGCTGGGAGTGGTGCTGCAGGCTCTCGAACGCACGGGAATTGCGGAGCGGACGCTGGTCATCGTTGCCAGCGACAACGGACCGGCGCCGGCCGGCGGGATCGCGGAACTTCTGCCACTGGGGCACGATGCGGCCGGCGGCTGGCGTGGCGCCAAGCATGATTTGTTCGAGGGCGGCCATCGCGTGCCGTTCATCGTGCGGTGGCCGGGCGTGAGTCGCGCCGGCTCGGTGGTGTCGACACCGGTAGTGATGACCGATGTCATGCGTACGCTGGCGGATGTTGTCGGAGCGACCGTGCCGGCCGGTGCGGCAGAGGACTCGGTCAGCTTCGCGGCGGTTCTGAAGAATCCCGACTTGCGGGCGCCGCGGCACGAGGCCATCGTGATGCACTCGTCAGAGGGTGCGTTCGCCATCCGCCAGGATCGCTGGAAGCTGCTCCTCGCACCAGGATCCGGTGGCGTCAGTCCTCCGGTCCCGGGATCACGCCAGGAGAGCGGGCTGCCGCCTGTGCAGCTGTACGACCTGGAAGCGGATCCCAGGGAAACCATCAATCTGCAGGCCAGGCACCCGAGCGTGGTCCGGCGGCTGCAGCGACTGCTGCAGGAGTATCAGCGCTCCGGCCGCAGCCGTTGAGCCCAAGAGACTGAGGCGCCGCGAGCGCGGTCGCCCGCGCCCCCGGTCAGCTAGGACTGGCTACGAGGCTGCCACGGCCATTCCGTCAGCATGGGCACGAGATAGGGCCACACCGTCTCGGCGATCCGCTGCGCCCCTGCGGCGTTGGGGTGCACCATGTCCCGCAGGTTGAGGGTGCGCTCGCCGACCACACCGGTCAGCAGGAACGGCACCAGCGGCACCTGGTGTACCCGTGCCAGCCCAGGGTAGATGTCGTGGAACGCCGCTGTGTAGGGCCAGCCTCGCAGCGGTGGTGTCTCCATCCCGCACAGCAGCACGCGCGCAACGCGCGACGATACAGACGAACCGGTCCGATCCCCTGCCCGCCCGAGGGCGCGTCGGATGATCGAGTCGAGCTGCGCGCGAACCGTCTCGACCGGCACGCCGCGCAAGCCGTCGTTGGCGCCCAGCGACAGCACCAGGATCTGCGGCTCGCTGGCCAGCACCTGGTCCAGTCGCGCCAGCCCCTGGGCCGTCGTGTCGCCATTGTGCCCGGCGTTGACGACGCGCCAGCGCAGCCCTTCGGCGTCGAGGCGGCGCTGCAACACGGCCGGGAATGACGCGTCCAACGACGGCGACACCGCCAGGCTGTCGCCGAGCACCACGACCGTCGGCAGGCGCACCACGCCGGAGGGACTGACCGTCAACACGGTGCGAACTCAGGCCAGCGCCTCGACCCGGTTGCGCAGCGCGGCGACGCGCGCCTGCAGGCTCGCCAGCGTGTCGCGCACCGTGCTCAGCGACTGTTGCTCGGCACGCACGAACCGGCTGTACGGCGCGATGCCCTCGTTGAGCTGTTCGGTGCTGCGTTGCACTTCCTTGCCGAACTGTTCGGTCAGGGCGCCAGACAGCGTCGCCCGCAGGTCCTGCACCTTCTGCCGCAGGTCTTCCTTGGCCTTGCGGCGCCGCGCTGGCACGATGAACATCCCGACCGTCGCGACCACACCCGCCAGCAGGATGCCGGTGATGTCCGCAGCCGCCGTCGTCGCCACGATGGTGACCAGCGCGCCGAGCCCCAGTGCACCGGCGCCCACTGCCGCCGCTGCCGCCACCGAGTTGCGCGCGCCCTCGGCCAGCAACGCGGCTTCGCGTTGCCGGTCGAAGGTGTCGACGACCCGCTGCGCTTCGCGCCCGACCGAGTCCAGCAGCCGCGCGCGTTCGACGTGGAAGGTCGCCAGTTCCGGGTCGCCGACGATCCGATCGCGATACTGCCGGCGCCGCTCGGCCAGGTGCGAGTTGACCTGCTGCCACTGCTTCAGGTCAGCGCTGACCATCCAGT
>JACDAO010000026.1 GCA_013695405.1 Acidobacteriota bacterium
CTACCATCACGTGCCGACCGCCACGCTCGCCGTCCTCGCACAGCGACTCGCCAGCGTGTGCGCCTCGCCCTCGACGTGGCACAGTCTCGTGCGGAGGCACGGGTGGAGACGCCCGCGGCTCCGCGTACGCCCGGCGACGCCGGAGACACGCGCTCGGAACGACTCGGAGGCGCAGGCGTGCCATTCCGTTCGGATAACAGACAGGTCGGCGTTGTCCCTGATACAGAGAGACGATGCCGGCCTCGCTGCATGAGGTGTCCAGATGCGTTACGCCCTGCTTGCGTTTGCGTTGCTCGCCATTCCGGTGCGGAGCGAATGCGGCCCGATCACGTACACCCTGCGCGAGGGCCGATTCTTCGGCGGCGCGCCGGGTCCGTCGCGCGACCTGACCAGCTCCGGCGCGTTCACGCCAGTGACGAACGTCGCCCTGCCGGCCACGTACTCGACCGGCGGTCCGTCGCCGGTCACGTTCACCGGCAATACCACCGCGCAAGGTGCGCCGCTCGAGCTGCGCGCCGCCAACACGGTCGTCGCGCAATCGTCCACGGCCCTGCAGTTCAACGTGGCGCCATTCGGCGACACGTCCTTCGTGACCCTGGTGCAGTCCGGGCTGCAGGAGAACGGCGTCGTGGTCACGGGATCGAGCGGCACTGGATACCTGCTCCCGCACTTCCGCGTCGACGGCACCTTCACCGACGCGCATGCGTCGGCATTCGGGCAGCTCGGCATCTGCGCCGGCATCAGTGGCTGCCTCGCCACGGGCCTGGACAACTCGTCTGCCGGCGTCCAGACGCTGGACGTCACGTTCACGCCGGATATCGGCGCCCAGACGGCGTTCACGTTCGGCACGCCTTTCCAGTTCTTCTTTTTCCTGAGCAGTGGCATCTCGTCCGGCACGTCGGGCACCCTCGCGCCTGGAAGCGTCAGTGCTGACTTCCGCTTGCGCCTGCTCGGCTTCTCGGTGGTGGATGCCAACGGCAACGACATCTCTGGCGCCGTGGTGCACTCGGACCTCGCGCCCGTGCCCGAGCCAGCCGTCGGCGCGCTCCTGCTCCTCGGACTCGCCGCGCTGCGTCGACGACGACCGTAAGCGCCCGTGATCGGCCCGCGCCCGGCGGGCCGATCGACGCGTCGGTCATTCACGTATGCCCACCGATGTTCGTCGCACGTGCCGTGTCGCGACCCGGCCGCTCCGCCTGCTGCAACCTGCGCGGTTGGCATCGCCTGGAGGTGCGCCTGCGCATGCGGCGGGCTACGACGTCACGCGCTTGGCGGTGAGCTTACCCGCCTGTGGGCGTGATCCGATTCGCTCGACCCTGGACTCGGTGCTTCAGCAGCCCGCTACTTGTTGGCGCATGGCGCCACTTTGCGCGCCTTGATGATCAACTCGGCCCGGCCGACGTACGCGCTCGTGATCACCTCGAAGCCATGTGACTCCAGGGCGTGTCGCAGACTCGCGGCCGTGTACTGATTGATGTGCTCGTGCACGTATCCCTTGGGGTGCACGATGCCGTACACCCGCTCGAGCGCCGGCCAGGCGACCGTCGCGTAGTCCGGCGTGCCCACGACGAATATGCCGCCGAGGCTCAGCACCCGGTTCATTTCACACCAGTCGACCAGCGGCTCGGGCACGTGCTCGATCACCTGCGAACAGATCAACGTCTCGAATGCGCCGCACCGGAACGGCAACTGCGTCAACGTCGCCTGCACGACCTTCTGCGTGCGCGGCGAAATCCGACGCAACTTTTTCATCTGTACGTCGAGACCGACCGCCCGCGGCAGATCCTGGACGATGCGGCTGGACCCGCAGCCGACATCGAGAATGCGGGTTTCGGGATCGACCCACCCGTGGATGATCCGGTGACGGGTACGCTGCCAGTACCGTTGGAGCGGGACCACGCTGTTGAACGCCCGCTCGTCGTAGTCGGCCGAGAATGCCGAATTGCGCAGGACCCAGAGGCGCCACAGCGCCGCCGGCTGGAGCCGGATGGTCTGCGGTCGGCCGGCACTCATGCCATTCAGCGTGCGCACGGGCCACCCGTCGGAGTGTGCCAGCACGATGGCCTCCAGCAGCCACTCGAACCGATCGTCGGCCTCGGGCAACGTGCCGAGTGCGGCACACCTGGCGAGGATGACACTGGCATCCGGGAGCACAGGGAGCGATAGCAGCCGTCGGTACATTCGCAGTGCGAACCGGCGCACTGGTCCGTCGCCTGCTTCTCGCGCATCCGGGTCGGCCCGCGTGCCGATGATCAAGCCGGCCGTCAGACGTTGCTCCCACAAAGCCTCGAACCACCTGCCGGGAGCAGTCGCGCCGTCGACGATGAGGACGTACTCGCCACGGGCGTGACGCAGTTGCTCCTTGACGGAGGCACCGAACACGCCTGTGGCTACGAGCACCTCGGCCGGCACCCTCATCCCCGTGAGGTGCGCGGTCCATGGGCCAACGATCGCCTCGAAGTCCTGCGCGCGATCAGAAGCGATGACGACCGTGAGTGCGGGCAGGTGTGCAGGGGCGTGCGGATGGGCGGTTGAGTGGCTCACTCGAGACGATGCTGCTTTCTGAAGGGGAGCAGGGAGGCCAGCAGGGCGAGGGCGGTGAGCGTGGACGCGGCGGCCCCAAGCGCTACCGACAGCGGACGATACTCGAATCGGACGGTGTGGGCACCCGCGGGGACCGCGATGGCACGCAGGGCGAAGTCGGCCCGTCGGAGCGGCACACGCACGCCATCTACGATGGCGATCCAGCCGGGATAGTGCGCATCGCTCATGACCAGCAGTGACCGTGCTGCCGCCGTCACGTGCAGTTCCACGAACGTGTCGCGGTAGTGCCGTACCTGCACCACGCCCGACGCTGCGCCTGTCGTGGCCTGTGGCCGCTCGTCTTCTGGAAGTTCCTCCTCGAGCAGCGCCACGCGTGCGAGATCGGTGCTGCCATCGTGGAGGGTCTCCTGGAGCGCCTGCTCGTCGAGCACACGGTAACGGTGCACCAGGAACGCGCGCGGCAAGACGCGCGTGTTCACGTACAGTGGCACATGCGTGCCGGGGACACGCGAGTACCGGGATAGCGGCAGCGACACGTCGGCGGCGACAAACACGTACTTGACGTTGAGCAGGTCGAGCAGCGTCGGATTGGCCAGGTGCTGCTGCGGGTGGGCATTCTGGCGAAGGTAGCCGAGATCGAGCAGGCGCGTGAAACGGTACGGGTTCATCCCGTCCCAACCGCGTACATCCTGCAGGCCGTAGGCCATCGCGGTGTTCGGCACCAGCCTGTCCCCCCAGCCATAGACACGGAAGAGGCCGGGATCCCGCCCA
>JACDAO010000030.1 GCA_013695405.1 Acidobacteriota bacterium
AGTCGGGGCGGCCCTGGCCGAGGCCTACGCGGCGCTGGCGGCGGCGCACGACGAGATCACCATCGTCCGTGCCGAAGTCCTGCCAGGGGCGCAGGAGACCTTCGACGCCATCAGCGAAGGGTATCGATTGGGAAAGTTCGGCTTTCTCGACGTGCTCGAAGCGCAGCGCACCGTGGTCGACGCCGGTGGCCAATACCTGCGTGCCTTGTCTGCCTACCACGACGCGGTCGTGGACGTGGAGCGGCTGATCGGCGCTCCGCTCCCCGGATCGCCCGGCCCTCCCTCGGTCACCAGAGAGTAGAGCACCATGCAGAGAACCACGATTGCTGTCGTTGCCGTCATCATCGCACTTGGCGTCGCGTTCGCTGCCCTCATCCTCCGCACCGATCCCGGACGAGGCGCAACACCGGAGACGGAGCCGCCTGGTGCCCTCGAGTACCCACGCGGCCCGCACGGAGCCCGGTTGCTCTCCGATGACGGGCTCCAGGTCGAGATGACCATCTACGAGACCGGCGTGCCGCCACAGTTCCGCGTGTATCCCTACGATGCCGGCCTGAAGCCCATCCCGCCCCGTGAGATCGACCTGGTCGTCGAGTTGCATCGGCTCGGCGGCCGGGTGGACCGCATCACGTTCACGCCCGAGGCCGACTACCTGCGCGGCGAGGCGATCGTCGAAGAACCGCATTCCTTCGACGTCAAGGTCTCGGCAAAACGGGCTGGCCGGCAGCACGCCTGGTCGTACTCGCAGATCGAGGGCAAGGTGCAGCTTGGCGCCGACCAGGTCAGGAGCGCCGGTATCGTCATCGGCACTGCGGGTCCGCGGGTGATGCAGACGACGATCGAACTCCCGGGAGAGGTGAAGGTCGACGAGACGCGCATGGCTCGCGTCGTCCCGCGCCTGCAGGGCGTGGTGACCAACGTCCTGAAGAAGGCTGGGGACCGCGTCCGCCGGGGCGAGGTGATGGCTGTACTGAACAGCCGCGAGTTGGCGGCCGCCAAGAGCGCCTACTTGGCCGCGAATCACGAGGAGGAGTTTGCGCGGGTGGCCGTCGAGCGCGAGGAGGCCCTGTGGAAGAAGAAGATCTCGGCTGAGATCGATTACCTGCAGGCCAGGCGCGCCCTCGACGAAGCGGCCCTGAACCAACGGTTGGCAGAGCAACAGTTGCGAGTCCTGGGCGTGGCCGCCGCAGCGCTGCCGACGCTGGACGCCGCGCCGGCCGAAAGCCTCGCACGGCACGAGGTGCGGTCGCCCATCGACGGCACCATCCTGGAGCGCAACGTGACGACCGGCGAATCGGTGACGGCCGACGCGCTCATCTTCAGTGTGGCAGACCTCTCAAACGTGTGGGTGGAGCTGTCGGTGTATGCCAAGGATCTCGGCGCCGTGCGCCAGGGCCAGGCCGCGACGGTCGTGTCCGCGGATCTTGGCATCGAGGCGAACGGACGGATCGATTTCATCGGGCAGCTGGTAGGAGAGGAGACGCGGTCCGCTGTGGCTCGACTGACGCTGGCCAACGCTGCGGGCACATGGCGTCCCGGGCTGTTCGTGACCGTGCGACTGGTGCGCGAGCAGACCACGGTGCCGGTTGCCGTGTCCGCCGATGCCGTTCAGACGTTTCGCGACTGGCAGGTGGTGTTCGTGCGCGTCGGGGACTGGTTCGAAGCGCGCCCGCTCGAACTCGGACGTACCGATGGGTCGTGGGTCGAGGTGCTGAGCGGACTCGAGGCCGGCGATCGGTACGCCGCGGCGAACAGCTTCGCCGTGAAGGCCGAGATCGGCAAGCTCGGCGCCAGCCACGACCACTGAGGACGGAACCCCCATGCTCGAACGTATTCTTCGCTCCTCGATTCGTCATCGTGGCTTCGTCGTGATTGCCACGATCGGTGCCGCCTTGTGGGGGTTGTACAACTACACGAGGCTGCCGATCGACGCCGTGCCGGACATCACCAATGTTCAGGTGCAGATCAATACCGAAGCGCCAGGCTACTCGCCGCTCGAGGCCGAACAGCGCGTGACCTATCTCGTCGAGACGGCGATGGCAGGGTTGCCGCGACTGGAGGAGACGCGCTCGATCTCCCGGTACGGACTGTCGCAGGTGACGGTGATCTTCGAGGACGGCACCGACATCTACTTCGCCAGGCAGCTGATCGCCGAACGGATCCAGGAGGTCAAGGGCCGCCTGCCACCAGGTCTCGAGCCGGGTATGGGACCGATCGCCACGGGCCTGGGCGAGATTTACCTGTGGACCGTCGAAGCGGAGTCAGGCGCCAGGAACGCCGACGGGCAGCCGTACACGGGCATGGACCTGCGGACGATCCAGGACTGGATCATCCGGCCGCAACTCAAGACGGTGCCTGGCGTGGCCGACGTCAACACGATCGGCGGCTTCACCAAACAGTTCCA
>JACDAO010000039.1 GCA_013695405.1 Acidobacteriota bacterium
CGCAGCCTCATCCCGATCCGCTGCGCTGGGACACACGATTCGCGGCGATCGCCTGGCGGCTGCATCCAACCGCCGCCATCGCGGCATTCAAGACGCGCGCGGGCTCCCCGCGCCTGACGGCCAGGGCGCGGCAGCAGGCGATCGTGGCCCTGGGGTTCGTGGACGACGCGCAGGCGGCGCAGGCCATGGCGGATCTCACGCAGGCCAGGCTCGAAGACGTCGCCAGCCAGGCTGGCTGGTGGATGGCCTATCGACGGACGAACCTGTGGCGCGCGTATCCCGTCGACGGGTGGACCGCCGCTGTGCCGGCGGTCACCGCTGCCGGCCTGCCTGAGATGCTCGAGCAGCGGACGACGGTGGTCGACGCCACGGCCCCGATCGACCGACGCATCGACGCCGCGATCGCCATGGCGCGGACCCGCGCCGGCGGGCTGTTCCTGATTCAGCTTGCGGCCGACCGCGGCCTCGACAGCGCACTGCGTGACGCCGTCGGGTCGGTCATCTTCGCCAGCGCCGATCGCGGGGTGCGCACGGCAGCGGCCGGCTACTTCCGGCGTCCCGGCGACGAGTTGCCGATGTCGATCACCGATGCCGCAGGCCGCAACGGCGACCCGGCGCGCGGCCAGCAGCGGTACCAGGCGGCGAGTTGCGGCACGTGTCATCGCCTGGGTGGCGCCGGCGGCGAGGTCGGACCGGACTTGACCGAGATTCACAGGAAATTCGAACGCGTCAGTCTGA
Source organism: Acidobacteriota bacterium (assembly GCA_013695405.1). Taxonomy (GTDB): domain Bacteria; phylum Acidobacteriota; class Vicinamibacteria; order Vicinamibacterales; family Vicinamibacteraceae; genus Luteitalea. Next base: position 739 of record JACDAO010000039.1, read on the forward strand.
TCGACGCCATCGTCAATCCGACCGCGGCCATCGCGACCGGCTACGACGCAGAATTGTTCGTCTCGCGCCAGCAGGGCCCGAATCTCGGCATGCTCCTGTCAGACGGCGCGACGATCACGATCCGGGACGACTACGGCCGAACCATCGTGCTGCCGCGCGACGATCTCGCGGCGCGCGTGCCGCTGAAATCGAGCCTGATGCCGGATGCCTTGACCCTGGCGTTGACGGACCAGGACGTGGCCGACATCGCGGCGTACCTGCTGCAGGTGCCGCGCTGACTATCGAGGTCGTCAGACCGACACGGCGGCAGGTGTTGCAGCGCGGGGCCGCGCTGGCCACCGGTGGAGTGCTGAGCGGCGCCGCGTCCAGCGGCCTGTCCGGTCGCGGCCGTTTCCAGATCGGTGCGTGCGACTGGTCGCTCGGCTTGCGCGGCAAGCCCGGAGCCCTGGCGCTGGCGCGTGAGGTCGGGCTCGACGGCGTGCAGGTGTCGATGGGCAGCGTCGAGGAGGATCTGCCGTTGCGGCAGCCGCGCGTGCAGCATGCCTATCGTGACGCCGCCGCGGCCGCTGGCGTCAGAGTCGGCGGCGTCGCGCTCGATGTGCTCAATCAGGTGCCGTACAAGTCCGACCCGCGCACCGAGCGGTGGGTCAGCGACAGCATCGATGTCGCTCGGGCTCTGGGCGTCGGCGTCGTGCTGCTGGCGTTCTTCGAGCGCGGCGATCTGCGCAATGACCAACCCGGTCAGGCCGAGGTCGTCCGTCGACTGCGGCGAGTGGCACCGAAGGCAGAAGCCAGTGGCGTGATCCTCGGCATCGAGTCCTGGCTCAGCGGCGCGGACCACCTGCGCCTGCTCGACGCGGTCGGGTCGCCCCGCGTGCAGGTCTATTACGACGTCGCCAACTCGACCCAGATGGGCTACGACATCACCAGCGAGATCCGGGCGATCGGCGGTGCGCGTCTGTGCGAGGTGCATGCGAAGGAGAACGGGGCGCTCCTCGGGCAGGGCCGCATCGATTTCGCCGGCGTGCGGCGAGCGCTGGACGACATCGGATACGCCGGCTGGTTGCAGATCGAAGGCGCGGTTCCGAAAGGGCAACCCATTCTCGAGAGCTACCGCGAGAACGCACGCGTCATGCGCGGGCACTTTTCATAGAGAGCCGCAGGACGCGGACGACAGGGCTCTCCGATAGCGTGCTATCTGGTCGGACCGGGTGCCGGACCCGCCAGTTCAGCGACGTTGAAGATCTGGGCGACCACCGGCCGCAGTGCCTCGGCGGCGGCGTTGTATGGCTGCAGCAGTTGTTCGACGGTCGCACTCACCACGGTCCGGAACGGCCGCTGGCCTGTGCCCATCTCGACCAGTGCGACGAGCGCGTCAGCCACCTCGTCACTGCCGGGGTTGTCCGGTTCCGAGATGGCCGGTGCCTGCCGTCGACGCAGAGGGGTCGGCGCTGGCGCCGCGCTGTGTGAGACGCGTGTCAGCCGAGGCCGTGCGCTCGGGGGTGACTGGCACGTTGTGTCCTCTATACGCGAGCCCGCGCCTCTCCATCCCGCCCTTCGGACGCAGGGACCCCTGCGGTCGGCAGACGGCGTGTGAGTCAGGGCAGCCGATCGCGTTCGGAGGTATGCCATGCGGTTCCGTGCTCCCCTGTTTGCCGCTGCCATGGCGGTCGCTGCCGTCCTGCCTGTCGCCGCGGCCACGCCGCCAGTCGCGCTGCACTGCGCGCCGGCGACCACCACGACCTCCAGCAACACCGCGGCCGCCGCGGTGCCGAACAGCGGCACGCTGGTGCGGACCGTCACCGTGTCCGGCGCGGCGCCGTTCCTGTGGGATCTCGACGTGCTCCTCGGGGTGACGCATACCTTCCCCGCGGATCTCGACGTCACCCTGACCTCGCCGGCCGGCACCGTGGTCACCCTGACCACCGACAACGGTGGCGCGTTCGACAACGTGTTCAACGGCACACGGTTCGACGACCAGGCCGGCACACCGGTGACCGACGTGGTCTTCGCGAACAACGTGGTCGTGACCGCAGCAGCCCCCGAGCAGCCGCTGGCGCGCTTCTACGGCGAGAACCCGAACGGGGTCTGGACCCTGCAGATCACCGACGACCTGGCCAATGCCGACGCGGGCGCGTTCAGCACCGTCAGCCTGGTGATTGCCGCGGTGCCGGAACTGCCGGTCGACGTCCTGCGTCGCGTGGTCGTCGCGCCGGGCACCTCGATCACCGACAACAGCTCGATCGCCAGCACGCAGACCGTCCGCGGCGGTGGCCGGACGATCGTCGGACTGCGGGTCCGGACCTTCATCACGCACACGTACGCGGCCGATCTGGACGTCACCCTGACGTCCCCGTCAGGCACCGTCGTGACGATGACCACAGACAACGGCGGCAGTTCCGACAACGTCTTCAACGGCACCGTGTGGGACGACCGGACCGGGGCGCCGGCCACCGACTTCGTGTATGCCAACCTGGTGGTGGCGACGCCGCTGGCGCCCGAAGAGGCCTTTGCCGCCTTCATCGGCGAGCCGCCGAATGGCGTCTGGACGCTGACCGTCGCCGACGACGCCGCGGGGGACGTCGGCACGCTGGCCAGCTGGGAACTCGACGTGCTGACCGGGTCGTGTGCGCGGGTGCCGTCGGCGCCGCCCGGATTTGCCGCGCCGATCACCACGACGTTCGCCAACACCACGCCCGCGCCGATTCCTGTCGTCGGCACCAGTGGCACCACCACCAGCACCCTCGTGGTCAGCGGCGCAGGGCCCTCCCTGTGGGACCTCGACGTGCTGACCAGCATCCGCCACACGTTCAACGCCGACCTGGATGTCACGCTGACGTCGCCCGCAGGCACGGTGGTGACCCTGACGACGGACAACGGGGGCGGCGCCGACAACGTGTTCAACGGCACCAGGTGGGACGACCAGGCCGATCTGCCCGTGAGCGATGCGACCTTCGTCAACCTCCAGGCACGCCCGGCGTTGGTCCCGGAAGGAGCACTGGGCGCCTTTGTCGGCGAGAATCCCAACGGCACCTGGACCCTGACCATAGTCGACGACGCCGCTGGAGACGTGGGCACGCTCGATGCCTGGTCGGTGCGAGTCAGCACGCTCACCGGCGTACCGGGCACGTCCACCGTGACGCTCCCGGATGCGACGCCAGCCGGCATTCCTGACGGATCACAGACTGGCCTGGTGCGAACCCGTACCGTCGCGGGCGTCGGCACGTTTCTCACCGGCGTGCGTCTGATCACCAATATCCTGCATCCCCAGCCGAGCCAGCTCGAGATGTTCTTGACCTCGCCGACCGGCACCACCGTGACGATCACGACCGGTAATGGCGCCGCCTTCGCCAACGTCTTCAACGGCACCACCTGGGAAGACCGGGCGGGCTCCGCGCCGGTCACCGACGCGACCTATGCGGCC
>JACDAO010000127.1 GCA_013695405.1 Acidobacteriota bacterium
AGCCCGGCGACGGCCACGCCCAACCCGGCAGTGATGAGGAACGTCAGCGGCATGCCGAGCAGTAGCGCCCGACCCGGTAGCCGCCAGGCCGCGGCCAGGTCCCGCAGCCCGACCCGCTGCCCGTCGGTGAACAGCACCGAGAACAGGGCAAGTTCGGCGAGGACCGTGACCAGGTCGTCCTCGGCCCGCAGGTTCACCGCCCCGAGCATGCCGTCGCCGAGCATGAACCCCGCCACCAGGAAGAGCACCGCGGTGGACAGCACGCTTCGATGCGCCAGCCCAGAGATCAACACGGCGACCAGCAGGACCACCGAGAACGCGAGGAGCAGTGCCACGCGGTGAGTATTCCCTGACGCCTCGCCGGGACCAGGTCGGCGATCTCCACGATGACAACGGCGCGTACGGCGCGTGCCGCGTGGCCGCCGCGTACAAGGACCTCGGCAGGGGCTCTGCGGTGGCTTGTTGCTGGCTCGGCGTCAAGGCTGCAGGGCTGTAGTTTCAGGCGATGCGTGCCCGTGATCTCGCCGTGCCGTTTCCGGCGGTCGGCCTGGACGACGATGCATTGACCGCGGCAAGGCTGATGGCCGAGCGGAAGCTGCCGGGCATCATCGTGTGCCACGGCGACGGCACTCCGCACACGATTCTGCCGGGGTCGCAGGTGCTGCGTTTCGTCATCCCGCGCTACGTCCAGGACGACGAGGCGCTGGCCCGGGTCATCGATGAGCAGGCGGCCGACGACATGTTCGCCGAACTCGCCGGCAGGCGGGTGCGCGACCTGCTGCCGACGGACAAGCGCGAGCTGCCGGTTGTACAGGGCGAGGACACCGTGATGGAGGTCGCCGCGCTGATGGCCCGGGCGCACAGCCCGCTCGTCGCCGTGGTCGAGTCCGGAAAGTTACTCGGCTGCGTCACGGTGGCCGACCTGCTTGAGCGCTACCTGCCCGAGTCCTGACCCTTGGCCGTCCTCGCGGTCGTCGTCTTCGTCGGCGCCTACATCCTGCTCGTCACCGAGAAGGTCCACCGGGTCGCGGCCGCCCTGGGCGGCGCCGGCATCATGATGGCCGCCGGCGTGGTCGGTGCCGAGGACGCGTTCTTCAGCCAGGAGACCGGGGTCGATTGGAACGTCATCTTCCTGCTCCTCGGGATGATGATCATCGTGGGCGTGCTGCGCGAGACCGGCGTCTTCGAGTACATGGCGATCTGGGCGGCGAAGCGGGCCAAGGGCAAGCCTTTCCGCGTCATGGTCACGTTCGTGCTGCTGACCGCGTTCGCGTCGGCGCTGCTGGACAACGTCACGACCGTGCTGCTCGTGGCGCCGGTGACGCTTCTCGTGTGCCTGCGCCTCGGCGTACCGCCGGTGCCGTTCCTGATCGCCGAAGTCCTGGCCTCCAACATCGGCGGCGCGGCGACCCTCATTGGCGACCCACCCAACATCATCATCGCCAGCCGTGGTGACCTGTCGTTCAACGACTTCCTCTTCAACATGGGTCCGATCGTGGTACTGCTCCTCGTCGTCTACCTCGGCCTGTGCCGGTTCCTCTTCCGCAAGGCCTTCTCCTACGACGAGGCGCGGGTCGCGCAGGTGATGAGCCTGAACGAGAAGGACGCGATCGAGAACCGGCCGCTGCTTCTCAAGGCAGGCGGCGTCCTGCTGCTGGTGACCGTCGGGTTCGTCCTGCACTCGGCCCTGGACACCGAGGTGTCGGTGATCGCGCTGCTCGGCGCCGGCCTGCTCGTCGCGATCGGAGGGCTATCGCCGAAGGAGTACCTCAGTGAGGTCGAGTGGCCGACGCTGGTCTTCTTCGCCGGCTTGTTCATCATGGTCGGTGGCCTGATCAAGGTCGGAGTGATCGGCTCGCTGTCGACCCTGGTGACGGACGCGACCGGCGGCAACGTGCTGCTCGCGACCATGCTGCTGCTGGTGGTCTCGGGTGTGCTGTCCGGGATCGTCGACAACATCCCTTACGTTGCCACGATGGCGCCGCTCGTCGCCGACCTGGCTGATGACGCAGGGAACCCGGGCAACGTTCTGTGGTGGGCGCTGGCCCTCGGCGCGGACCTGGGCGGCAACGCCACCATCGTCGGCGCCAGCGCGAACGTCGTTGTTCTCGGCATCGCCGAACGCAACGGCTACAAGATCAGCTTCCTGGAGTTCTTCAAGTACGGCGGCGTGGTCGCCTTCATCACGATCGCGCTGTGCGCGCCCTATCTGTGGCTGCGGTACTTCGTTTTCGCCTGAGTCGCTACGAGGTCTCTTGGCGGTGGATGGTCAGGACGCCGAGAGTGCGGCGACTCCACGCTAGGACCATGTCCAGATGTTGGGTCCGTTGTCCGACGGTGGGACGACTGACCGGCGCCAGGGCGCGCGCTTACGGCGACCACGCCTGGTGCCGGCCTCGTACCGTCGACGGATCCGTTCCGGATCGACACCGAGCAGGTACTGCGCCTTGAGCACCTGCATGAGGACGGTCATCCGCCAGGGCCCGTGCTGCACCAGTCGGCGGGCAGAGGCGGTGCAGGCCACCGGGAGGACGAGTAGCTGGCCGCGCCGGCGCAGCCGACGTGAGATCTCGAGGTCCTCCATGAGCGGGATCTGCGGGAAGCCGCCGAGTTCCTCGAAGACGGCCCGGCGCACGAACATGGCCTGGTCGCCGAAGATCCAGCCCAGCCGCTGGGCCCGATGGTTGGACGTGTACGCCAGCCAGTTCAGTCCAGCCGAACGCTGGTCGAAACGCAGCTGCAGTCCGCCGCCGACGACGGCAGGATCGGCCAGCGCCGAGCGTAGGGCCGCCAGCGCGGTCACCGGGATCGTGCAGTCGGCGTGCACGAACCACAGGATCGCGCCTGCGCTGGCTGCGGCTCCCGCGTTCATCTGGCGGCCGCGGCCAGGTTCGCTGTGCACCACGCGGCCGTATTGGGCGGCCAGAGCGGCTGTGCCGTCGCGGCTGCCCCCGTCGGCGACGAGCAGTTCACAGTCGGGGAAGTCCCGCCGCAGCCGGGCCAGGCACCCGCGGATGGTCGCTGCTTCGTTCAGGACGGGCACGACTATGGAGACCTCAATGAACACGGTTAGGCACCGCAGCAGTGATCCGTCGCCGGAGCTGGCTCACCTGTGGGCGACCACGGCGGCCTCTGTCGCCGAACAAATCAGATGTCATCATCAACCCGCCCGCCCGGGCACGAACGCCACCGAATCTGCCGCGGGTGACGCTAGCCCTGCTAGGCCGCCGCGGCATCGCGCGGCCGGCGAGCGAGCGCGATCCCAACC
>JACDAO010000149.1 GCA_013695405.1 Acidobacteriota bacterium
GGCGCCGCCAGCACCAGCTGGCGACGCCCGGACGACATTGCCAAGCGACAGGTCAGGCGGAGACCGTGGCGACCTGCGCGAAGGCCTGGGCGAAATCGGCGCGGATGTCCTCGATGTGCTCGATGCCGACCGAGACGCGCACCAGATCGGCGGTCACGCCGCTGCCGGCTTGTTCCTGCTCGCTGAGCTGCTGGTGGGTGGTGCTGGCCGGGTGGATGACCAGGGTCTTGGCGTCGCCGACGTTGGCCAAATGGCTAGCCAGCTTGACCGAGTCGATGAACGTGCGACCGGCGTCACGGCCGCCGGTGATGCCGAAGGTCAGCACCGACCCGAACCCGTTGGTCAGGTAGGTGCGCGCCAGTTGATGGCTCGGGTGGCTGGCGAGGCCCGGAAAGCTGACCCAGCTGACCTGCGGGTGCTGCTCGAGCCACTGCGCCAGGTCGAGGGCGTTGTCGGCGTGCCGCTGGACCCGCAGCGACAGCGTCTCGAGCCCCTGCAGGAACAGGAACGAGTTGAACGGGCTCAGCGCCGGACCGAAGTCGCGCAGCGATTCGACGCGCGCGCGGATGATGAAGGCGATGTTGCCGAACGGACCGCCGACGCCGAACGGTTCGGTGAAGCGCAGGCCGTGGTAGCCGGGGGCCGGTTCGGTGAACAGCGGGAACTTGCCCGAGGCCCAGTCGAACTTGCCGGCATCGACGATCACCCCGCCGATCGAGGTGCCGTGTCCGCCAATCCACTTGGTGGCCGAGGCGACGACGATGTCGGCGCCGTGGTCGATCGGCCGGCAGATGTAGCCGGCGCAGCCGAAGGTGTTGTCGACGACCAGCGGGATGCCGTGCTCGTGCGCCAGCGCCGCCAGCGCCTTGATGTCGGGGACGTTGAAGCGCGGGTTGCCGATCGACTCGATGTACAGCGCCTTGGTGTTGGCGTCGATCGCGGCGGCAAAGCCGTCGCGGCTGTCGCCGTCGACGAACTTGACCTGGATCCCGAGCCGCGGCAGTGCCACCTTGAACTGGTTGTAGGTGCCGCCGTACAGGTTACGGGTCGAGACGATGTTGTCGCCGGCCTGGGCGATGGTCGAGATCGTGAGGAACTGCGCGGCCTGACCGCTGGCAGTGGCCAGCGCCGCCAGGCCACCCTCGAGCGCCGCCACGCGCTGCTCGAAGACGTCGGTGGTCGGATTCATGATCCGGGTGTAGATGTTGCCGAACTCCTGCAGCGCAAACAGGCGAGCGCCGTGGTCTGAGTCGTTGAAGGTGTACGACGTGGTCTGGTAGATCGGCACGGCGCGGGCATTGGTGCCAGGCGCGGGTTGCTGGCCGGCGTGCACCTGCAGGGTCTCGAAACGGTACGGCGGTTGTTCGCTCATGAAAACGGTCCTCGATGCGCGCCCTGCGGCGCGGGAGATGGCAGGCGGGTCGGCGCCGGGTGAGCGCCACCCGACCACCTGGATGCGGCGGCGTCTCCAGTATGGGAACGGCACGTGGGCCGGGCAAGGCAGGCCAGCGTCATAGGTCCACACAGGGAGAACGCCGAACGCCGCGATGTCGAACGCGCCGAACGAGGGTACTCCACGCGCGGGGTCTGCGGGGTCTGTAGCCTGCCGCCTGAAAGCCCGATCCCGAAGCCTGACGGGCGCCCCCGGCGGCCGGCCCCGATGCCCGACTCGTGATGAGATGAGCCGCATGACAGCCGAGCATCGGCGACTCGAGCAAGCACGGACCCGCGCCGTCCACTGGAAGCGCTGGGGGCCGTACGTCAGCGACCGGGCCTGGGGCACGGTCCGCGAGGACTACAGTGCCGACGGCACCGCGTGGGAGTTCTTTCCGCACGAGCATGCCCGCTCGCGGGCCTACCGGTGGAACGAGGACGGGCTGGCCGGGGTCTGCGATCGCCATCAGGAGATCTGCCTGGCCGTGGCGCTGTGGAACGGCCGCGATCCGATCCTCAAGGAGCGACTGTTCGGGCTGACCGGGCACGAGGGCAACCACGGCGAAGACGTCAAGGAGTGCTACTTCCACCTCGACTCGACGCCGACGCATTCGTTCATGCGGATGCTCTACAGGTATCCGCAGCGCGCCTATCCCTACGAGGATCTGCTCGAAACCAGTCTCGGCCGCGGTCGCGGCGAGCCCGAGTACGAGTTGCGCGACACCGGCATCTTCGACGACGACCGCTACTTCGACGTCTTCGTCACCTACGCCAAGGCCGACGCCGAAGATCTGCTGCTCGAGATCACCGTCGTCAACCGCGGCCCCGACGAGGCGACGTTGCACGTGCTGCCGACGGTCTGGTTCCGCAACACCTGGTCGTGGGCGCCCGGCGCGGCCCGGCCGACGATGCGCGCGATGCCGGCACCGACCACGACCACCTCGTTGCTGTGTGCCGACACCCTCGCCTATGGTGCGCGCTACGTCTGCTTCGATCAGGCGCCACCGCTGCTGTTCACCGAGAACGAAACCAACACCCGGCGCCTGTTCGGTGCGTCCGACGGCCCGCGCTTTGCCAAGGACGCGATCGACGACTGCGTCGTGCACGGGCGTCGCGACGCCGTCAACCCGGACGCGACCGGCAGCAAGGCCGCCGCTCACCACGTGCTGGTGCTGGCTGCTGGTGCCGAGCACACCGTGCGCGTACGCTTCACGCCGCACCCACCGGACGGACGCGACCCATTCGGCGATTTCGCCACGGTCATGACTGAACGGCACGCGGAGGCTGACGCGTTCTACGCGACGATCATCCCGTCGTCGCTGTCTGCGGACCAGGCGCGGGTGATGCGCCAGGGGTTCGCCGGGTTGCTCTGGACCAAGCAGTACTACCACTACGACATCGCCACATGGCTGCGCGGCGACCCGCTGCAGCCGCCGCCGCCCACCCGCGGCGAGGTCCGCAACGGCAACTGGACGCACCTGTACAACGCCGACGTCATCTCGATGCCCGACAAATGGGAGTACCCGTGGTACGCGGCGTGGGATCTCGCCTTCCACTGCGTGCCCCTGGCGCAGGTCGACGCCGAGTTCGCCAAGAGCCAGCTGGTGCTGATGCTGCGCGAGTGGTACATGCACCCGAACGGCCAGTTGCCGGCCTACGAGTGGAACTTCGGCAACGTCAACCCGCCGGTCCATGCGTGGGCGGCCTGGCGGGTCTACGAGATCGATCGGGACCAGACCGGTGTCGGCGACGTCGCGTTCCTGGAGCGGGTGTTCCACAAGCTGCTGCTCAACTTCACCTGGTGGGTGAACCGCCAGGACGAGGACGGCAACAACGTCTTCGAGGGTGGCTTCCTCGGCCTCGACAACATCGGCGTCTTCGACCGATCGCAGCCGCTGCCGCACGGCGGCTACCTGGAGCAATCGGACGGCACCAGCTGGATGGCGATGTACTCGCTCAATCTGTTGACCATCGCCCTCGAACTGGCGCGGCACGACCGGGCCTACGAGGATGTCGCCTCCAAATTCTGGGAGCACTTCATCTACATCGCTTACGCGATGGGTCACCACGGCCACCACGGCGAGATCCAGCATCTCAATCTGTGGAACGAGGACGACGGCTTCTTCTACGACGTGCTGCGGCTGCCCGACGGCCACCACGAGCCGGTCAAGATCCGCTCGATGGTCGGGTTGATTCCGCTGTTCGCGGCGGCCACGCTGGACACCGCACAGCTCGAGAACCTGCCGGCGTTCACCCGCCGGATGCAGTGGTTCCTGGACAACCGGCCCGAGCTCTCCGCCAGCGTGCAGGGCACGCCGCCGCCAGGCGGCGGCGAGCGGCTGCTACTGTCGCTGCTGACCGCTGACCGGCTGCGTCTGGTGCTGTCGTACATGCTCGACGAGGACGAGTTCCTCTCGCCCTTCGGCATCCGCAGCCTGTCGCGCGTGCACGAGGCGCAGCCGTTCAGCGTGTGGCTCAACGGCGTCGAGCACCGCGTCGATTACGAGCCCGGTGAATCGAGCACGCCGCTGTTCGGTGGCAACTCCAACTGGCGCGGGCCAGTGTGGCTCCCGGTCAATTTGCTGATCATCGAATCACTGCAGACCATGCACCGCTACTTCGGCGATGCGTACCGGGTCGAGTGTCCGACGCGGTCGGGTCAGTGGCTGAGCTTGCGCGAGGTCGCCGACGAGATCGGCCGGCGGCTGAGCATGTTGTTCCTGGCCGATGCCGCGGGCCGGCGACCGGTGCTCGGCCACGACCACCGGCTCCACCAGGATCCGCACTGGCGCGACTACGTGCCGTTCCACGAGTACTTTCACGCCGACACCGGGCAGGGCCTCGGCGCCAGCCACCAGACCGGATGGACCGCCCTGATCGTCACGATTTTGGGGGCGAGGGCCGGCCGTGCCGTCGGCCACGAGGCCGCGGCGCCGGGCTAGCTGCGGCGAGCTGGTGCTGATGGGTGCCGAGAGTCGCGCGCAGCGGCGCGAGTCCTCGGGCCTGCGCGGGGCGGCGGTTGTGGTGTACAACACGGAGGATGCGTGACCGCTCGGTGACCCCTGCACTCCTCGTGCTCGCTGCCGGCATGGGCAGCCGCTACGGCGGGCTCAAACAGCTCGATTCGATGGGCCCGCACGGCGAGACCGTGATGGACTACGCCATCTTCGATGCGTTGCGCGCCGGCTTCGGTCGGGTCGTGTTCGTGATCCGTCGTGACTTCGAGGCGCCGTTCCGGCAACTGGTGCTGTCGCGGTACGAGGGTCGCGTTCCAGTAAGTTATTGCTTCCAGGACATGGAGGTCCTGCCGGGCGGCTTCACCGTGCCGCCGGGCCGGACCAAGCCGTGGGGCACGTCGCACGCGATTCTGGCGGCGCGCGAGGTGCTGCAGGAGCCGTTCGCGGCGATCAACGCCGATGATTTCTACGGCCAGGACTCGTATCGCGTCCTGCACGCCTTCCTCGCCGATCCGGCGCGGCAGCAGGCACCGGACATCTACGCAATGGTCGGCTTCACGCTGCGGCACACGCTGTCGGCGCATGGCACGGTGGCGCGAGGCGTGTGCATGACCGACGGCCAGGGCCACTTGCGGTCGGTGCGCGAGCTCACCAAGCTGGCGCCGGTCGGCGATCGCGTGGTCAACCAGGATGGCACCGAGCCGCCCGAGCAACTCACCGGCGACGAGCCGGTGTCGCTCAACATGTGGGGCTTCACGCCGACCATCTTCGCGCAGATCGAGACGGTCTTCACCGAATTCCTGGCACGCGAAGGCCAGAACCTGACTTCGGAGTGCTACATCCCGTCGGTGGTCGACGCGCTGGTGTCTCGCGGCCTGTGCAAGGTCGAGGTGCTGCCGACCACCAGTCGCTGGTTCGGCGTCACCTATCGCGAGGACAAACCGGCGGTGGTGCAGTCGATGGCGGAACTCGCCTCAACTGGAGCGTACCCGGCCCCGCTGTTCGGCTGATCGCGGCGCTCACCGCCCACTTTGGAAGGAACGTTGATGAATATCGGTGTGATCGGCGCAGGGAAGATCGGCGGCCTGGTTGGTCGCCTGCTCGTGCAGGCGGGCCACCCGGTGATGTTCTCGTCCCGACATCCGGAGTCGCTGCAGGCGATGGTCACCAGCGCCGGGCCGGGCGCCCAGCTCGGCACGCCGGAAGAAGCCGCCGCGTTTGGTGAAGTGGTGCTGATCTCGGTGCCGTTCAACGCCCTGCAGGAACTCGGTCGCACGCTGGCCGCTGCTCTGGCGGGCAAGGTCGTGCTCGACACCGGCAACCCTTACCCCGACCGCGATGGCGAGATGGCTCGCGAGGTGGTCGCCTCGGGCCGCGGCACCGGGCCGTTCGTTGCCGAGGCCCTGCCTGGCGCTCGCGTCGTCCGCGCCTTCAATACGGTGCGGCACGACGTGCTCGGCGACGAGGCCCACCGCAGTCCGCCGCGAGTCGGCATCCCACTGGCCTCCGACGACGCCGAGGCGCTCGAGGTAGCCAGCCGCCTGGTCCGGGACGCCGGCTTCGAGCCGGTGGTGGTCGGTCCGCTGTCGTCGTCGGTCCGCTTCGACGTCGGCGCGGCGGTGTACAACACCGGCATGTCCGGCCCCGAGTTGCGGCAGGCGCTCGATCTGCCCGACGCCTGATGCCTGATGCCTGATGCCTGATGCCTGATGCCTGATTGCCGGCTACCCGCCGGCCACCGCGACGGTGCGGGTCCGTGCGTCGGGGTCCGTAAAGGCGATCAGCGCCTCGGCCTCGGCGATCACCGCACGCCGGACCGCAGCGCTCATCGACTCGAACATCGTCAGCGTCAGCGCCGCCGCGGTGCGGGTCCGTGCCGCGGCCCAGGTGCCGGCCACCTGTCCATCGACCAGCACCGTCGGCAGCACCCGCAGGCCGGGCCTGAAGACGCGCGCCCGGTAGCGCGTCGCGAGCAGCCGTTCGTCGGCGCGAGCGATCAGGACGCTGTCCCACTCCGGCAGCAGACGCACCGGCGCCGGCACGTCGGCCCCCGGGCGGGGGCCATCCGGCACATCGAACAACTCGGCCCGGGTCGGACCGGCGAGGACGGTCAGCGTCGGCCTCAATCTGGCGAACACGGGCGCCAGACCGCCCAGCCCGAGCCAGGCCTGCGCGTCGACGACGCTGGCCGGACCGTAAGCAGCGAGGTACCGCACGATCAGGGCGTCTGGCGTCGGGTCCGGGCGAAACGCTGCGCCCAGCCTGGCGTCGGCGCGCACGAAGGTCGCCTTGGCCGGGTAGGCCCAGGGCGACTGATCAGGCTCCTGCAACAGCGGCACTCGCAGCCGCGACGCGTAAGCAAGCGCCCTGATGTCCTGACCCGGGTAGCGCGATTCCAGGTGCACACGCAAGGCATCGAAGGTGTGGGGCGTGGCGAAGAATGCTCGCGCATCGGCGAGTGCCGCGTCGAGCGAGGCGGCGGCCAGCCGGTCGCCGAGGATCGCGGTGATGCCCTGCTCGAATGACGTCACCAGCGTGGCGCGATACTCCAGCAGGTCGGTGGCCCGCATCAAGTGCAGGGTCGAGCGCATCGCGGTAGCGCGCACCAGCGCCGCGGTGCGACAGGCGGCGGCGAGTTCGTCGCGGTCGAAATTGGCCAGCCGCGACCAGAGCGCGACGAAAGCCGGGCGCGGCATCTGCATCTGGAGGCCGAGCAACCGGCCGACGGCGTCGACCACCGTCCAGGGCTGCCGTGCGAGTAGCCCCTGACGCGCCAGCGTCGCGCGGTTGAGATCGCGCACGGTCTGGCGCGACAGCGAGCCGGGGGGCGTCACAGCAGCCGGCGCGCCAGCACGCCCCAGGTGGCATAGGCCAGTCGGCGGCGGTTGTGGCGGGCGATCGCGCCACTCCAGAACGGCCCCTGCACCAGTTCGGTGCCTGACGGGATGTCGCCGAGCGGCAGCGGGCGTTTGTGCTCGGCCGCGTACCGCTCCAGAACCACCGGCGACGGGCGCGAGTCGTTGAACAACACCGTGTCGACCGGTCGGCCGATTGCCTCGCCAATGCGCCGCACCGCTTCGCCCGCGGTGAAGTCGTCCATGCCGCGGCCCTCGGTCAGCAGGTTGGCGACCAGCACCACCGGCCCGCGCACGTCGGCCAGCGCCTCGCGGACGCCACGCACCAGCAGCGGCGGCATCAGGCTGGTGTAGAAGCTGCCCGGCCCGATGATCACCGCGTCGGCGCGGCTGAGGGCGTCGGATGCGGCTGGATGGATGGTGACCGGCGGCGACAGCCAGATCCGGCGGACCAGGCGACCTTCGGCCTGTCCGGCGTCGACTTCGACTTCGCCGCTGGTGGTGGTGCCGTCGGTGTATTCGGCACACAGGCTCGCGCGTTCGGTGCTGATCGGCCAGACGAAGCCGCGACAGCCGAGCACCGCGCGCAAGCCGTCGACCGCCGCCTGGAAGTCGCCGCTGAACTGCTCCATCATCGACAGCAGCAGGTTGCCGCCGGTGTGGCCGCCGAGCCGCCGATGTTCGAGGGTCGGCAGCCGCGTCAGCAACACCCGGCGCGCCTCACCCTCGTCACGGGCCAACGCCAGGGCGCACTTGAGGACGTCACCCGGCGGCAGCACGCCGAGTTCGTCGCGCAGGACACCGGAACTGCCGCCGCTGTCGAACATGGTGACAATGGCGTGCAGCTGCAGCCACGGATTGGCCTTCAGCCCGCCGAGCAGGCTCGGCAACCCCGTCCCGCCTCCCAGACATCCCACGTGCAGTTCGCGCAGCCGCATGACCGGCGATTGTCCCCCGTGCGGGCGCCCCGGGCAACTGCAGCCCGGCGGCAGGCGTCCATACCGGAACATGACGTCGCTCGTCACGCTGCTGCTGGCCGGGCTGTTGTTCCTGGCCCTGTTGATGGTCGCGGTCTGGCTGCTGTCGGTCCGGCTGCGCAATGCCGGGATCGTCGACGTGGCCTGGTCGGCGGCATTTACGCCGGTCGCGGCCCTGTACACCTGGCAGGCGGATGGCTGGTGGCCGCGCAACCTGCTGCTGCTGGCGATGGTCGCGCTGTGGAGCCTGCGCCTGGCCACGCACTTGTACGCGCGGGTGGCGGCCGATCACCCACGCGAAGACTCGCGCTA
>JACDAO010000151.1 GCA_013695405.1 Acidobacteriota bacterium
CGGGACACTTGGTGGTCCTCCGGGGCGAAGGGCGAGAGCATGAGCGGGCATCAGGATCGGTCGGTCGTCATCATCGGCTCGGGGCCGGCGGGCCTCACGGCAGCGTTGTATGCGGCGCGCGCCAACCTCCATCCGGTCGTCATCGACGGGCTGCAGCCGGGCGGGCAGCTGACCATCACCACGATGGTCGAGAACTGGCCCGGCACCCCGACTCGCGACGGCGTGATGGGGCCCAAGCTGATGGAGGACATGCGCGCGCAGGCGGCGCACTTCGGCACCGAGTTCGTGCCCGGGCTGGTCGAGCAGGTCGAGTTGTCGGCGCGGCCTTTCCGGGTGACGCTCAGCAGCGGTGACACGCTCAGCGCCAAGTCGTTGATCGTGGCGACCGGGGCCTCGGCCAAGCTTCTCGGCCTGCCGTCCGAGATGCGACTGATGGGCCGCGGCGTCAGCACCTGCGCGACGTGCGACGGCTTCTTCTTTCGCGAGCGGCCGGTCGCCATCGTTGGCGGCGGCGACACCGCCCTCGAGGAGGCGCTGTACCTGGCAAAGCTGGCCTCGCACGTCACCGTGATTCATCGCCGCGATCACCTGCGGGCATCGAAGATCATGCAGGACAAGGCGCTGGCGCACCCCAAGATCTCGTTCCGCTGGAACACCGCCGTCGAGGAGATCCTCGCCGGGCCGCGCGGCGACGTGACAGGCGTGCGCCTCACGCACCTCACCCTCGGCACCGAGGACGTGCTCGACGTCGACGGCGTGTTCGTTGCGATTGGCCACATCCCGAACACCGGGTTGTTCAAGGGCCAGCTGGCGATGGACGCGGGCGGCTACCTGGAGACGGTCGGCACCAGAACCAACGTCGAAGGCGTGTTCGCCGCCGGCGACGTGCAGGACCAGATCTACCGCCAGGCGATCACCTCTGCCGGATCGGGCTGCATGGCGGCGATGGATGCGGAACGCTGGCTCGAACTCGGGTCGGACGCTCACCAGGCGGTGCCGGCGACCTCGGTCAGCGCCTGACCGGCGCGGCGGGGCTGGCAATCCAGCCGCCGCCGAGCACCTCGTCGCCGTGGTAGAAGACGGCGGCCTGCCCAGGCGTGATCGCGTACTGCGGCTCGGCGAACTGGACCTCGACCTGCGTCGAGTCGACCGCCAGCACCGTCGCCGCCCCTGGCGCGTGGCGGTGGCGAATCTGCACCTCGGCCTGGATCGGCCCCTCGGGCGTGCGCCCGGCGATCCACTGCACCCCGTCGATCCGCGCGGCCCGCTGTTCGAGTGCCGACCGCGGTCCGACCGTCACCTGCTCGGCGGTCGCGTCGATCGCCACGACATAGAGCGGCACCCCGACCGACAGCTGCAGCCCTTTGCGCTGGCCGACCGTGAAGCGGTGGACGCCGCCATGCGTCCCGAGCACCCGCCCCTCGCGATCGACGATGCGGCCGGGTCCGGGCGTGCGCGCGCCTGCAGCCCGTGCCACGAAGGCCGCCTGATCGCCGTCGGGGACGAAACAGATTTCCTGTGAGTCCGGCTTCAACGCCACCGGCAGCTGCCG
This sequence comes from Acidobacteriota bacterium, assembly GCA_013695405.1. Taxonomy (GTDB): domain Bacteria; phylum Acidobacteriota; class Vicinamibacteria; order Vicinamibacterales; family Vicinamibacteraceae; genus Luteitalea. The sequence goes on from JACDAO010000151.1 coordinate 1,553, forward strand.
ATCCAACGCGTAGGCGCGCACTGACGCTTTGTCGAGGTGTCCGACCGGAAACAGCGCGCGAGACAGCTGGTCCTGCGTCAGCGCGAACAGGAAATACGACTGGTCCTTGCCGGGATCGGCACCGCGGTGCAGATGCCAGGCGCCGTGCGCGTCCTGCCGCGACTGGACGTAGTGCCCGGTGGCCAGGCGGTCGGCCTGCAGGCCAGCACTGCGCTCGAGCAGCGTGACGAACTTGACGTCGCTGTTGCAGCGGGTGCAGGGAATCGGGGTGCGACCGGCGACGTACTCGTCGACGAACGGCGTCACCACTCGAGCATGGAAGTGCGACTCGAAGTTGATGATGTAGTGCGGCACGCCGAGTCGCGTCGCGACACGTCGCGCGTCGTGCAGGTCGTCGATGGTGCAGCAGGTGCCAAAGCGCGGCTGGCCGTCGCGCTGGTCGTACAGCTGCATCGACAGGCCGATCACGTCGTGGCCCTGCTCGGCCAGCAGCGCCGCCGCCACTGACGAGTCGACGCCGCCGGACATCGCCACGGCGACGCGCATGGTCAGGCCGGCCGCCGGTCGGCGGCTGCGCTGGCGGGACGACGATCGGTCAGGGCGCGCAGCCGCGCGGTGATCGACGGCAATGCCGCGATCAGCCGATCGACCTGACCGCGCGTGGTGTGGCGGCCGAGGCTGAGCCGCAGGGCATTCTGGGTGTCGTGCAATGGCAGACCCATGGCCTTGAGCACGTGTGACGGCTCCAGCGTACCCGATGAGCAGGCAGATCCGGTCGAGACCGCATACCCCTCCAGGT
>JACDAO010000173.1 GCA_013695405.1 Acidobacteriota bacterium
CGACCAGCACGTCGCCCACGAGCGGGTGCTGTACGAGCGGATCCACGAGCGGCTGAACGCGGGCCCGCTCGAGAGCCAGCGTCTGTTGACGCCGCTGATGTTCGAAGCCGACCCGGCGGCGCTCGCCGGACTGGCCGCGCATCGTGCCGATCTCGAGCGCCTCGGCTTCGAGGTCGAACCGTTCGGCGGGCAGTCGATCCGGGTGACGGCGATGCCGGCGCTGCTGTCGCTCCACGACGTCGAGCCGGCGTTGCGTGCGCTCGGGCAGGATCTCGACGGCCTCGATCGCGGCGGCCGGGTCGACGAGGTGCTCAAGCACATTGCCGCGACCACGGCCTGTCACGCCGCGGTCAAGGCCAACGACCCGCTGCCGCTCGAGAAGATGCAGTTCATCCTCGACGAACTGCACCGCACCGCGTACTCGACGGTCTGCCCGCACGGCCGCCCGGTGCTGCTCCGCCTGACTCGCCGTGAAGTGGAGAAGAACTTTCAGCGGATATAGCGGGAATCGGTTGTTTTCGGCTTTCGATCCGGACGCTCACCGCTCGACGTTCGGCGGCCGGCGCTTCTGCTTGATCTCGCGCCAGCCTTCGAGGCGGCGGGCGATCTCCTTCTCGAAGCCGCGATCGGCCGGCTTGTAGAACTGACGGCCCTGCAGCGCCTCGGGCAGGCAGTCCATGCCGGTTACCGCATCCGGCGCGTCGTGCGCGTACTGGTAGCCCTCGCCGTACTTCAGCGACTGCATCAACCGGGTCGACGCGTTGCGCAGGTGCAGCGGCACCGGCTCGGCCTCGTCGCGCCGCGCGGCGTCGGCCGCGGCGTTGTACGCGGCGTAGGCGGCATTGCTCTTGGGCGCCGTGGCCAGGTAAAGCGCCGCCTGCGCCAGCGCGGTGTTGGCCTCCGGCATGCCGAGCATGTGCGCGGCATCGCGCGCGGCCAGCGCCACGGCCAGGGCCTGCGGGTCGGCGTTGCCGACGTCCTCGGAGGCAAACCGCACCAGCCGCCGGGCGACGTACATCAGGTCCTCGCCCGACTCGAGCATCCGCGCCAGCCAGTAGACCGAGGCATCCGGGTCGCTGTTGCGCAAGGACTTGTGCAGCGCCGAGATCAGGTTGTAGTGCTCCTCACCGCTCTTGTCGTAGCGCAGCGCCCGTCGTGCCACCAGCGGCGCGAGGCGCTCGCGCGTCAGCAGCCGCGTCGCAGCCTCAGCGGGGATCACGCTGGCGCCCAGTTCGAGCAGGTTGAGCGCACTGCGGGCATCGCCGTTGGCGTGCAGCGCGATCGCCTCCAGCACGCCCGGTTCGACCTCGAGGCCGGTGCCGCCGAGGCCACGCTCCGGATCGTGCAGCGCCCGATCGAGAATGGTGTGGATTGCCGCGCGGTCGAGCGGCTGCAGCACATACACCCTGGAGCGCGACAGCAGCGCGGCGTTGACCTCGAACGACGGGTTCTCGGTGGTCGCGCCGACCAGCACGATGTCGCCAGCCTCGACGTGGGGCAGGAACGCATCCTGCTGGGCGCGATTGAAGCGGTGGATCTCGTCGATGAAGACCACGGTTCGGCCGCCGTCGCGCTGGCGCGCGGCCGCGGCATCGGTCATCACCTGCCTGACCTCCTTGATGCCCGAGAGCACCGCGCTGAACGCGATGAAGCGGGCTGCGGTGGCCTGCGCGATCGCCCGTGCGAGGGTTGTCTTGCCAGTGCCGGGCGGACCCCAGAACAACGCCGATTGCAGGACGTCGCGATCGATCGCCTCGCGCAACGGCCGGCCTGGTGCGAGCAGCGGATCCTGGCCGACGATCTCGTCGAGCGTCCGTGGCCGCATCCGGTCGGCGAGCGGGACGTGGCCAGGGCGTGCGCGCGCCGTCGGCGCCGGTTCGTCAGGCGGGCCGAACAGCGAGGGCTCGCTCACGCGCGACTCCCGCGTTGCCGCATCGCCTCGAACAGCACCAGGCTGACGGCCACGCCGACATTGAGTGACTCGACCGGCGGGCACATCGGAATCCGCACCTGCGTGTCACACAGCGCCAGCACCTCGGGTGACAGGCCGGTGCCTTCTGCCCCGGCGCAGACCGCCAGTGAGCCGGTCAGGTCGACCTCGTAGAATCCGTGCGCCGCCGCCGCCGACAACGCCACCAGCCGCAGCCCGCGCTGCTGCAGCGCGCGCACGCCGGCCCCTGCATCGGCCTCGCGCACGATCGGCAGGCGCAGTGCGCTGCCCATCGAGCCGCGCAGCGCCTTCCAGCCGAACGGGTGAGCCGACGCCCCGAGCACCGCGACGCCGCTCGCGCCTGCGGCCTCGCTGCTGCGCATCAGCGTGCCGAGGTTGCCGGGGTCCTGCAGGTT
>JACDAO010000201.1 GCA_013695405.1 Acidobacteriota bacterium
TGGAACCGAAGAAGACGGCCAACCGCCTACCGCCGGGCGCCGGCGTCGTGCCCTTCCGCCCAATCTTCGAGATTGTCGCGAGCAAAGGCTACACCGGCTACTGGAGCTACGAGGCGCTCAACCCCGACGCCTGGGCGCACGACCCAGAGCAGGTCGCCCGCGAGGCGATCGAGGCCAGCCGCGCCGAGTCGTGAGATCGGCGTAGGCACGACTACCGCTAGAGCGTAGCCCGCACCAGATGGAGCGGCTCGACGGGCGCGTCAACCAGCGCCGGTGGGGCCTTGTGCCCGACCAGCACCCGCAGCGCGCCGGGGACGATCCCGATGCGAGCGGGCGTCGTGCCGTGCGACTCGCCATCGACCTGGAGCGGGAGCGTCGGGCGCGCCGAGATTTGAATCTCGCGGGCGCGTAGGTACGTCACCTCGGGATCGTCCTCGTGTCGGCGGATCATCACCAGTGCGAAGTGCCGCACGCGCGCGAGCCAGGTGCGCCCCGGAAAGAAGCACACGTCGAGCAGGCCATCCGACGCAGAGGCTCGGTTGGTGATCTGCACCGTGCCCGCCCAGAGGCGCGTATTCCCGATGGTGACGAGTGCCGCGCGCCTCTCGCTCGAGTGGCCGTCGATGCGGACTCGCAGGCGCGATCCGCTCTTGCTGAGGCCGACGAACAGGCCGGCGACGATGATGGCGACCGGACCGAAGCGGCGCTTGTGCGTGCCGTCGACCGCCAACACTGCCTCGGCATCCAACCCGAGGCCGGCCATCAGCAGAAAGTAGCGACCGTTTGCGCGGCCGAGGTCGATGCGGCGCACCTCGCCGGTCGCGAGCTGGCGGACGGCCTCGACCGGATCCAGCGACAGCCCAAGCTCGCGGACCCAGACGTTCATCGTACCGAGGGGCAGTGCGCCGAGCGCCACGTCACTGCCGACGAGGCCCTGGATCGTCTCGTTGACGGTGCCGTCGCCACCGGCGACCAGCACGGCGTCCAGGCCCCGCGCAACCGCCTCGCGCGCAAGCGCGGTCGCGTCGCCCCGCGCCGCCGTCTCGCGCGCCTCGACGTCCCAGCCCAGCTCGTCCAGCGTCGCCGCGACGCGCTGCATCGCCCGCGAGCGAGCCAGTAACCCGGCGCGAGGGTTCACTATGAGGAGCGCGGCAGGACGCACGGAAGCGGGAGACGTACCACCGAGACCGGATTCCTTGTCGATGCCGGGTGCATCCGGCGGCGCGGCACGCTCCCGAGGCACATCCGGCAACGCATGCTTGTGGCCAACATCCCGGCCGGCGATCTCACCCATCGGATCGGGGAGATCGGGAGAAAACTTGGGCAACGAAAATGGCCCGAGAGAATCGAAGCGTGCTGCGGACGGACCTTGCGATGCGTCTGCTGCACATACCCCGCGACGACTCTGCGGCCCGTAGCCTTGCGGCCACTGGGCGAGACTGCTGGTGTTCCCTTGCGGGCTTTCGGGGTCGTCCCTGCCAGCGATCTCGTTCGTTTCGACTCACTCGAGCCACCGTCAGCATACGGCGTCCAGGGCGCACTGTAAAGCATTTGGTGTGCGCGTCGGCACTACATTCGGGCGTATTTGCGCCACGTGCCGCCGTCACTTCCCCGCCGGGCGGTACGCGACGGCGATCAGCCGGTCGCTTTCGCTCCCGAACGGCGTCAGCGCGTAGTCCCCGTACAGCGAGTCGATGCCCAACCCCGCCTGCCCCAGCAGCAGCTCCAGCTCGAAGCGCCCGAAGTAGCGAAGGTCGAGCGTGGCGGTCGAGCGCCGCACGACCCCGTCGTCGCCAACCTCGTCGTAGAAGTACGTGAAATGGTCGAGCTGCTCGGCTAGATCGGTGCTGCGCGCGGTCCACTTGCTTCGGGCGTGACCCGTTGCCAAGTCTCGGCCCGCGTACTGGAGCTGGAGCTCGTCCGGCGCCTCGCCGCCGCGTCGGTTGCCGTTCGCGATGTCCAGGATGAGCAGCCCGCCGGGCACGAGATGCTCGCGAATCCGGACGAGGGCCGCCACCTGGTCGGCCGGCGTCCCCAGGAGGCCGAACGAGTCCAGCCCGAAGATCGCCAGCGGGAAGCGCTCGTCGAGCGCCAGGGTCCGCACGTCCGCTTCGTGGAGCGCGGCTGTCGCGAGCAGGCCGTCCGCGTCGAGCGACCGCCGCGCGATCGCCAGCATCTCACCCGAGCTGTCGATGCCGACGACCCGCTCGCCGAGCTCGAGCAGCGGGCGCATCAACCGGCCCGTGCCGCACGCAAGCTCCAGGATCGGCCCGCCGGTCCGTTGCGCGAAGCCCACATAGAGCGGCACGTCGGCGTCATAGTCGGCGTGCTCCCAGTCATAGAACCGAGCGATGGCGCCGAACGGGTTCGAATCTTGGACAGGATTGACAGGATGTAGAGACGAGTAATGGGATGATGAGCACCGGTCACTGGTTTCCATCATCCAATCCTGTACATCTTGTCAATCCTGTTCAAAACGTACATCCCGCTCACGAGATCTCGTGGCCGATCATCCGCTCGTACGCTTTGACCACCGACACGTCGTCCTCATCGCCGAACCCCATCGCCCGTGCGGTCTCGAACACCTGCACGGCCGCGGCGGTCGCGAAGAGCGGGGCACCGACCGCTTGGCCGGCCTGCTGGATCAGCCGCGCGTCCTTGACCAGGACGTTGAGCGCCCCGCCCGACTTGAACGAGCGGTCGATGACCGACGGCGTGCGGTGGCCGAACACGACGCTGTTGCCGAAGCTGGTGGTGACGATGTCGTAGACCACCCGGAGATCCAGTCCGAGGCGCGAGGCCAATACGAGCGCCTCGGCCATCGCGACGTGATGGACGACGACGAGCTGGTTGTTGATGAGTTTGGCGGCCTGCCCCAGCCCCGGTTCGTTGCCGACGTGGACGATCTTGCCGGCGAAGGTCTCGAACACCGGTTGGCACAGCGCGAGGTCGTCCGGCGCGGCGCCGACCATCAGGGTGAGCGTGCCGGCAACTGCGCCGTGGTGCCCGCCGCTGACCGGCGCATCGACCACTCGGTGACCACCCGCCGCCAGCCGCGCTTCGAGCGCCCTGATCCCGTCCGGGCCGACCGTGCTCATGACGGCCAGCAGGGCGGGCTGTTCCCAGCCTTCCACAAGCCCGCCGGGGCCAAACACGGCCTGGTCCACTTGGTCCATGTCGAAGGGCATCACGATCGCCAGCTCGGTCCGCCGCGCGACCTCGGCCGCGCTGGCGCAGCCGACCACGCCGTCCTCCGCGAGCGCATCGACGGCCTCCGTTCGGGGGTCGTAGGCGTAGACCTCGAAGCCCTTGCGTGCCGCATTCTGCGCCATCGGCCCGCCCATCGAGCCGACCCCGAGGAAGCCAACCCGCCGGATCGCCTCACCGCTCGTCATGGCAGACTCCCCTGCTCGTCGAGCGACACGACGCCGACGATCCAATCAGCATCGCCAATCACTCGCGTCTCGTGGCCTTGCCCCGTCAGATCGAGCCCGACGTAGAGCTCGCCGGCGCGGAACCGCCGGTGCTCTCCGCTCCCGACCGAGATCTCGACCTCGCCCGCGAGCGTGATCGCGACGTGCGGGCGAGGCGATGTGTGCCACGCCTGGAAATCGCCGGGCTGCAACCGCTGGATCAGGAAGCCCGATGCGTCGAACGGCTCGGTCATCGTGACGGGGTTGCCGGGCACGTACTCGCGCGTGGTGGTCGGGTGCTCGTACTCCTCGAAATACGCGCTCCCGTCCGGCCCGGTCAGGATGCGCGGATACGCTGCAAATGACACGGCGGCCTCCTCGCGGCGGCGATCTGGACGATGCTGTCCTGGCCCAGAGTGTACCAGCGACCGAGGCGCGCCCTCACCGCGAGCCCGGCCCGACGCGCCCACGCCGAGTCATGCGCGAGTGCGGGCTATACTGGCTCACACCCGGCCTACTCCTGTCCCATGACGGAGGTTCCCATGACCGACGCCGGCTCCCCGCTGCTCGATCTGTCCCTCGACGAGCTGCTGACCACCACCCGTACCGTCCGCAAGCGGCTCGACTTCAGCCGTCCGGTCCCGCGCGAGGCGATCGAGGAGTGCCTACGGATCGCGCAGCAGGCACCGACCGCCTCGAACAAGCAGGACTGGCACTTCGTCGTCGTGACTGATCCCGACAAGCGCGCCACCGTCGCCGACTTCTACCGGCGCGGCTTCGGCTACTACCGGACCGCCCCGGCCGCCCAGCCGGAGCTCAGCGCGAAGCGGCAGGTGATCCAGGACCGCGTCCGGTCGTCAGCGGACTACCTAGCCGAGCACATGCACGAGGCCCCGGTGCTCGTGATCCCCTGCATCGCGCGGCGCACCGATGGACTGCCGGCCACCGCGCAGGCGGGCACCTGGGGAACGATCGCCCCGGCCACCTGGAGCTTCATGCTCGCGGCCCGGGCGCGGGGGCTCGGCACCGCCTGGACGACGCTGCACCTGCGCTACGAGCGCGAGGTGGCCGAGGCACTCGGCATCCCCTACGACGAGGTCATGCAGATCGCCCTCACGCCGGTCGCCTACACCCTCGGCACGGACTTCAAAGTAGCGCCGCGCGAGCCGCTGGAGACGATGGTCCACTGGGAGAGCTGGTAGGGTGCGCATCCTGGCCATCGACGTCGGGACGGGCACCCAGGACATCCTGCTCTTCGACGCCGACCAGGAGATCGAGAACTGCATCAAGCTGGTGATGCCGTCGCCGACGGCCGTCATCGCGCGCCGGATCCGCGACGCCACCGAACGGGGGGTGCCGCTCCTGCTCGACGGGGTGACGATGGGCGGCGGCCCGAGCCACTGGGCGGCCATGGACCACGTGCGGGCCGGTTACGCGGTCTACGCCACGCCAGACGCCGCGCGCACGTTCGACGACGACCTCGACGGCGTCGCCGGCATGGGTATCACGGTCGTGTCGGAGGACGAGGCGGTCGGGCTGCGCGGCGTCGAGCGGGTGACGCTGCGCGATCTCTGGATCGACGCGGTCCGCACGTCGCTGCGGGCCTTCGGCGCCGACGACCGGATCGACCGGATGGCGGTGGCTGTCTTCGACCACGGCGCGGCGCCGCCCGGCTACAGCGACCGCGTGTTCCGTTTCGACT
>JACDAO010000202.1 GCA_013695405.1 Acidobacteriota bacterium
ATCACCTATAGCTATCGCGCCATGCCCGAACAGGTCGCCGACGCGGTGCTGCGCTACGTGCTCGAGTCGGGCATCAGCGCCGTCGAGTTGATGGGCGGCCCGATCGAGGCCTACGCCGGGGCGCCGGCTATGACGCGTCCGCCTGGCGGCCCGGGTGGACCGGGTGGACCGGGCGGACCTGGCGGTCCCGGTGGCCCTGGCGGTCCCGGTGGGCCAGGTGGCCCTGGCGGCAGGCGTCCGCCCACACCTGAGGAAGTGGCGGCGCGCGAGAAGTACGCCGCCGAGCTCAAGGCGTGGCGGCTCTCGCAGTCGATGGACAAGTTCAAGGCGCTGCGCAAGATGTACGACGACGCGGGCGTCACCATCTATGCGACCAAGATGCTTGGCACGTCGATGTCGGACGAGGAGTTCGAGTACGTGTTCGACGTCGCGGAGGCGCTGGGCGCCACCCACACGACGCTCGAGTTGACGACCGACAGCGCGGCCCTCAAGCGCATCGGCGATTACGCGCTCAAGCGGAAGATCTACGCCGCGTACCACACGCACCTGCAGGGCACGCTCACGGCCTTCGACGAGGCGTTTGCGGTCTCCAAGGGCAACATGGCCAATGTCGACTTCGGCCACTACGTCGCGGCCGGCAGCGGCGACCCGGTGATCTTCCTCGAGAAGTTCCACGGTCGCATCAGCAGTTTCCACATCAAGGACCGCAAGTCCAAGGACAACGGCGGCGCCAACGTCGCGTGGGGCCAGGGCGACACGCCGATCGCGCGGATTCTGCAAAGCGTGCAGAAGCACGGCTACAAGGTGCCGGCCACCATCGAGATGGAGTACGACGTGCCGGAGGGATCGACGCCAGTGGCCGAGGTCCGCAAGTGCGTCGAGTTCTGCCGGGGCGTGCTCACCTAAGCCCTGAGTGAGTCGAAGGGCTAAGCGCCATGTCGGAACGCAAGTATCGGCAACACGGGTACCAGGACGACGACCGCGATCGGTCACGCCAGCCGGATCGCGATCGTCGTCCACCGCCGGAGCCAGGCGCGCCGGCTGCCACCCGTCGGCTCTCCTCGGAAGGCGCGCGCAACCCGAACCTCATGGGCTCCCACGAGGTGGTCAAGTGCGCGCGGTGCGGGGCGCCCGTCGACCCGGGCATCCTGTTGCTCAGCACGTGCGCTCGCTGCAGCCAGGCGCTGCACTCGTGCGTCCAGTGCGCCAACTTCGACACGAGCGCGACCTTCGAGTGTACGCAGCGCATCCCGGCGCGGATCTCACCGAAGGACGCGGCCAACGACTGCACGCTGTTTGCCGTCCGCGCCTCGTGGGAGCGCGAGACGTCCTCGAAGGTGGCGCCGTCCGGCGTGTCGAGCGCGCAGAAGGCGTTCGACGATCTGTTCAAGTAGGAAACGGGTCGGCACGCTCCATCTGTTCAGGACTCTGTGGCATCAGGGCGCCTCGCGCCAGCGCCAATCAGCAGCGCGGACGTGGCACCGTAGTCACCTGTCCGACGGTACCACCCACATCCGGCATCCCGAGCGACACCAGCCTGCCCGAGTTCGGCAAGACGCTGCGCAAGGAGTACACGCCCGCGGAGCTGATTGGGCTCGTGCGCGAACGGCCGATGGAGCTGAACGGCACGCTGCGCAACGGCGAGTACGGCCTTCCTCAAGACCGTCGTCACGACGATGGGCACCGGCACCGGCGAGAAGGACTGGTTCACGCCAGAGCAGCAGGCAATGTCACTTCGCTGCGGTGCCGTCCCAGGTCACGCGGCGCTGTTCGCGCAACGCGATGTTCGCGAGATGCGACGTCCGCGCCGCGATGTGGCCGGTGCGGATGTCGGAGGCGGGAAACTTGCGGCTGCGCATGCAGTCCACCCAGTTCTGCAGGTGCGCGATCGTGCCGTCGGCGCCCGATCGCACGTAGATCTCGGGCTCCGGCGCGTGCGTGCCCGCCACGTTCGGCGCGTCCCTGCGGTACACGGCCAGCCGCTGCCTGTCGATCTTCATCGTCGCCTCGCTGCCTCTGAACTCGAGCCCGCCATCGTCCGTGCGGTTGTTGAACGAGCCGACGTAAGCCGTCGAGAAGTCTTTCGGGAACTCCAGAGATGCGTTGGAAGTGTCTGGCGCGTCCCACGACTTGCGGATGTGATTGGCGCCAGTCGCGATGACGGCACGCGGCGCGTCTACATCCATGTACCAGTGGACGACGTCGATCCAGTGCGTCAGGAGGTCGGTGAAACCGCCGCCCCCGTAGTCCCAGAAGTGCCGCCAGTAGAGCAAGCGCTCGGCGTCGAACGGGCGGTCGGGCGCGGGGCCGAGCCAGGCCTTCCAGTCGAGGTGCGCCGTGTCCACCTTCGCATTGGCCGCCGAGCCGGGCTGCTGGTACCAGTAGGTGTGCACGAACGTCGTTTGACCAAGGCGGCCCGAGTCGATGAGTTCCTTCCCGAGCTTGAAGTGGTCCCAACTGCGCTGCTGCGTGCCGGTCTGCACGACCTGCTTGGAGGCCTGGACAGCCTGCACCATCGCCTCGCCCTCCTCGATGGTGCGTGAAATCGGCTTCTCGACGTAGACGTCCTTGCCTGCCTTCACCGCGTCGATGGTCATCGTGCGATGCCAGTGGTCGGGCGAGCCGATGAGAACGGCGTCGATCGACGGGTCGTCGAGGATGCGCCGGTAGTCCGTGACGCGCGTGGCGGCCGGTGCGTGCTCGGTCGCCCGCCCCAGGCTGGGCTCGTAGACGTCGCAGAGGGTCGTCAACTCGACGCCGCGCATCTCCTTCAGCCGGCCCATGAGTCCGCGCGCGCGGCCGCCAGTGCCGATGCAGCCGATGCGGATGCGGTCGTTGGCGCCCTGCGTGGACGCGGCGGCGAGGCGCGTGCCGAGGGCGAGCCCAGACGCGGCCGTCAGGAACGTACGACGGGTCGGTTGCATCAAGCCTCCTGTAGAGAGGCGATTCTAGGTCGCCGCCGGACCGGCTGCAGGGAGAAATGCGTCTCCCGAGTCTTTGGAGGTTCGCGCATGAGTTGACCCCACCAGTCCACCATCGCCCTGGCCTTGAAGTCGCTCCAGCCAGCGTCGCCTCGGGCCTCGGAGCCGAACAATACCGCCAGTCGCACGACCGTCTCGGCAGCGAGCGCTTCCGCCAGCGTGTCGTGTGGGGGCGGGCACGGCTGGATTATAGCCGCGTGCACCGCAGGTCGGCCCTCGAGGCCGCAGGCGTTCGCGGCCGCGCCAGGCGTCCAAACGCCGGGGTCAGGGCACGCGTGCCAGCAGGCGCATCGTCTCCGCGACGACGATGGGGCCAGCGGTGAGCGCGGCGTCGTTGTGGTCGGCGCCCTCGATGACGACGAAGGCCTTCGGCGATCGCGCGGCGTCGTGCATGCGCCGGCTCTGCTCGAGCGGAACGATGCGGTCGGAGTCGCCGGCGATCACCAGGAGCGGCGCGCGCACCTGCGCGATCCTGTCGATCGCGGCGTGGCGGTCGCGCAGGAGCAGGCGCACCGGCAGGATCGCGTAGTGGTAGCTGCCGACGTCGGCCATCGACGTGAAGGGCGACCGCAGGACGAGCGCCGCGGGCGAATGCTCGGCGGCAAGTTCCACCGCGACGGCCGCGCCGAGCGACTCCCCGAAGTACACCAGACGGGCGGCGTCCACGTCGGGACGCGACAGCAGGTAGCGGCGTGCCGCGCGCGCGTCGAGGGCGAGGCCGCGTTCGCTTGGCGAGCCGTCGCTGTCGCCGAATCCGCGGTAGTCGAACAGCAGTACGGCCACGCCGTGAGGACGGAAGGCGCGTGCGAGCTCCGCGCGGTAGGCGCGGTTGCCTGCGTTGCCGTTGCACACCAGCATCGTCGCGCGCGCGGGCGACTGCGTGGCCGGGACGAACCATCCATGCAGTTGGACCTCGTCCTGCGTCGTGAACGTCACCTGCTCGACGTCGGCGAGGCCGACGGCCGTTGGCGGTGGCACGGTCGGGTGCGGGAAGTACATCAGCCGGCGCTGTCCCAACCAAATCAGCGCCAGCAGCGCCAGGACGCACGACGCCGCGACCAGGAGCATGCGCATGGTGTCGCAGACTCTACACCGCGTCGCGCCGCGACCTACATGTGGCTGAGGATGAGACTGGCGGCATGCGGAGAGCCCATCGGATCGTATGCGCGGCAGCGGCCGCGCTTCTGGCTGTACCCCAGATCAGTCGAGGGCTGCCACCTGAGGGTCCCCAGGCCGCAGCCACCCCGGCCCCGGCGGCTATCAGCTGCCGGCCTACGCGATGGTGAACCCCAGCGCCAAGGCGTTCTCGCGCACGCGCGCATCCCTGGTCACGACCTGGCCATCCGGTACGACGTCGAAACACGAGGCAGTCGACTCGTCGAAAGCGTCAGGTACTCCTGCGGCCATCAGGGCCGGGCGCTTCAGCAGCAGGCGCGAGCCGGCTGTAAGGGCGGCGCCCTGCTCACCGCGGGCCAGTGCGTTCAGCGGCGGTGCGGGTGACGGTCCTATACTGGCGTCATGACGCGGTCGGCGATCGTGCGCACGTTGCAGGAGTGCTTCGAGGCCGACTGCCACGGCGCCGCGGCGGTCTACCTCTTCGGGAGCGTCGCCCGGGATACAGCACGGCCCGACAGCGATGTGGATGTTGGCGTGCTGCTGCATGCCCGCCCCCCGTCGACTCTGGAGGGCCAGCCGTTCGATCTTGCCGACGCGCTCGAGCGCCGCGTCGGCCGGCCGGTCGACGTCGTGGTCCTGAATACGGCGCCCGCGGACCTGAGGATGCGCGTCCTGCGCGACGGGCATCTCGTCTTCGAAGGTGATGCCACCGCGCGCGTCCGATTCGAGGTGGCCACGCGGAACGAGGCCTTCGACCTCGAACCGATTCTCAGGGAGTACCGCCGCCCGCGGGCGTCCGCATGACCGACCCCGAGCTCCTCGCCAAGCGACTGGCGCTGATCGAGACGTGCGTGAGTCAGCTCCGGATACTCGCACGACCGGACGCCATCGCCCATGACATCCGAGAGCAGCGATTCGTGGAGCACACGCTGCAGATTGCCATCCAGGCCGCCCTCGACGTGGCCTCCCACGTCGTCTCGGACCATCGGCTCGGCGAGCCACGAACAAACCGGGAGTTGTTCGACTTGCTCGCCCGCGACGCGTGGATCCCCGAGACGTTGGCCGAGTCGCTCCGTAAGATGGTGGGGTTTCGCAACGTGCTTGTGCACGGCTACGACGACGTGGATCTCGCGGTGGTGCAGGACGTGATAGCCAACCGGCTGGGCGACCTGGTGGCGTTCGTCGCGACGGTGCGAGCACGCGTGACGTAGACCGCGAGCGCGGCCCAGGTGGGCCTCGGCAAACCGCCAACCCGCTGACTGCAGACGCGTCCGCCTGTCGCAGCCATTGCGCCACGACTCTACCGTGGACTGCTCCTCGCTGTCAGAGGACTAGAATGGAGCCTGAGGCCACCCATGCCCGGCACCGTCCTTGTCGTCCACAGCGACCCAGACATCCTGGGAGGCACCCTCGCGTTCGTGGGGGACTCGTGTGCCGTTCCGGAACCTCTTCAAAGTCTTCATCACAGTGGACCGCAATCTCGAATCATCAGCAGAATCTGGCGTCGCAGGTGTGCAGGGATTCTCTAGTTCTGGCTTACGAGGAGGGCCTCATGAACGTGCGAACGAGAGCTGGCTTGGCCGTCATCGCCCTGGCGGGGGTGACGGTCGCGTGCGAGAACACGCGCGAAGGGCTGGAAAAGGACGCCAAGGCGAACGCGCCCAAGGTCGAGCGAGCGGCAGAGCAGACGGCGGCCACGACGAGGGAGGTGGCACGCGAGGTGTCGAAGGCGGCTGCGCCGGCCGTTGCGGCGATCCGCGAAGGGACGGCAGCAGCGGCACAGGTGGCGAAGGCACGCATGAGCGAGGCGGGGCGTGCAGCAGATGCCGCCCGGCAGACCGCGCAGATCAAGGCCGAGCTGATGGCTGACGCGAGCATCGACTCGACGACGATCGACGTGGATACCCGGGCCGACACGCAGACGGTGGTGCTGAAGGGTCACGTCCGATCGGCGGCGGAGAAGGCAAGCGCCGAACGCATCGCCGCGGCCAAAGCCCCTGGCTTCAAGGTCGACAACCAGCTGGAAGTGCGACGGTAGTCTGCTCGGGCATCGGGGCGGTATCGGCAGCAGGCCGGCGCCGAGTCCTTGGACGCCGGGCTCGGCCCGTGCCTTGTGTGCGCTGACGCTACCGCTTCTTGCTGGCGACCTTGCGTGTGGTCTTCGTGACCGTGCGCTTGGCCGTCGACTTCCGGCTGGTGGCGGCGCGGCTCGTGGGTTTGGGGGCAACCTTTGCCTCGCCGGCTTGTCGCCGCTGCTTGTTGACGGTCCGCGCGGCAATCTCCTCCGCTCGATCAGTGCCGACTCCTCGTTGTTGCTCGGCGTCCTTGATGTGCTCGTACTGTCTCTCGCGCTTCGCGCTCTTCACACCACGTGGTGGCACGTCGTCCTCCTCGTCAGTCACGCCGGTCGACCCGGCGTAAATGGCTTGTCGGCTCGCACGCAGGACGTCAATAGGCGGGCATGACGTCGAGCGACTCGATCGGACCACTCTGCGCGCCGAAGAAGGCCATCGAATGCACCGGGGCGCGAGTACACTGGCGCCCATGCGTGCCCTCTTGCGGTCTGCCATAGTCGCTAGCCTGGCGGTCTTGCTTGCGGCGCCCCCACCGCTGGGCGCACAGCCCACTCGCCCGAGTCCTCCGAACATCGTCCTGATCATCACCGACGACGTGGGCTATGGCGACATCGGCAGCTACGGTGCACCCGACGTCAGGACGCCGCACATCGACCGGATCGCACGCGAAGGGGTGCGGCTCACCGACTTCTACGCCAACGGCGCGACGTGCTCGCCGACGCGTGCGGGGCTGATTACCGGTCGGTACCAGCAACGTGTGGGGCTCGAGGCGCCGCTGGGTTCGGGAGGTCCGGCGGACGCCGACCGCGGGCTGGCGCCAACCGGCGCGTCGCTGCCGCAACTGCTCCGCAACAACGGCTACGCGACGGCACTGGTCGGGAAGTGGCACCTCGGATGGAAGCCGGAGTTCTCGCCCATGGCCCACGGCTTCGAGTACTTCTTCGGCTTCAAGAGCGGCTACGTCGACTACTACCAGCACACGGCCGGCGGCAATGCGCCGATCACGGATGACCTGTTCGAGAACGAGCAGCCCATCAAGGTCGACGGCTACCTCACCGACCTGATCACCGACCGCTCGGTGCAGTTCATCGAGGCCAACGCGGGCAAGCCGTTCTTTCTCGATGTCTCGTACAACGCGGGGCACTGGCCCTATC
>JACDAO010000209.1 GCA_013695405.1 Acidobacteriota bacterium
GGCTATGCGGTGGTGCTCGCGGGGCGCCTGGCCGAGGCGTTGCGGGAGACGGTCGCGCAGGCCGGGGCGGCCGCTGACCGCGCCCTGGTCGTGCCCACCGACGTCACCGATCACGAGGCCGTGGGGACGCTGTTCGCGGCGGTGCGCGACAGGTTCGGCCGGCTCGACGTGCTGTTCAACAACGCCGGCATCAGCGCGCCGGCCGTGCCGATCGACGAGGTCACTCTCGAGCAGTGGCGAGCCGTGCTCGACGTCAATCTGACCGCCGTGTTCCTGTGCACCCAGCAGGCCGTGCGCCTGATGAAGCTGCAGCGCCCCCGTGGCGGCCGGATCATCAACAACGGGTCGCTGGCCGCGCACGTGCCGCGTCCGCATGCCTCGCCCTATGCGGCGACCAAGCACGCCCTGACCGGCCTGACCAGGGCGACGGCGCTGGAAGGCCGCGCGTTCGACATCGCCTGCGGCCAGATCGACATCGGCAACGCCGCCACCGACATGGCGCGCGGCTATACCGGCGGGGCGCTACAGCCCGACGGGACGGTGGCGCCGGAGGCGCTGCTCGCGATCGAGCACGTAGTCGAGGGCGTGCTCTACATGGCCGGATTGCCGCTCGGCGCCAACGTGCCCTTCCTGACGGTGATGGCCACCACGATGCCGTATCACGGCCGCGGCTGAGCCGAGCGTCGCGCTCGCATCGGCCAATCCGTCGTCGATGGGTTTCCGGCAGCGCTCGCGAGGAGTGAGATTTGCTATCGTGAGACCCGCGCTGTTCCCGGTGCCCCTCACACACTGTCCCGATGTCATGAAAAGCGTTCTCGACTTACAGCGGACGTATATCTGCCGCTCGACCTCCGTCGCAATGCGCGCCTGTCTGGCAGCGGTCCTTCTGCTGTGGCCCGCCACCGCTGTCAGCGCCGCGGCCGAGGCCGTGCGTCTCCGTTGGGATCCGTCCGTTCATACCTCTGACGTGGAGTACCTGGTGCTGCGCGGAGAGGCTCCCGGCGCGTATTCCACGATTGCGCGGATCGGCCCTGGAATCACGACCTACGAGGCCTCTGGCTTGACCCCGGGCGTGCTCTACTACTTCGTGGTGCAGGCGGTCGACCTGAACGGCATCCTGAGCGGGCTGTCCAACGAATTGGCGATCGTGCTGCCCGTGACGCCGGAATCGGAGGGCTCGCAGCCGAAGGAGCCTGAGCCGCCGCTATGGCAGCCGGTGTCGCCGCCGGCTGACCTCGAGGTCATGGTCACCAGCGAAGCCGCGCTGCAGGAGGCGATTGCGACGCTGCAGTCGGGCTCCACCATCGTGCTGGCGCCCGGCATCTATCGCCTCGGCCGGCCCCTCGATCTACAAGGGCCGCTCGCCGCTGTCACGCTGCGCGGCGCCACCGGTCGCGCCGCCGATGTGGTCCTGATGGGTCCTGCGCCCTCCGAGGCGACCGGCTGGCAGCCCGTGCCAGCGATCCGCGCGCTCGGAGTAATTGACGCGTTGACAATCGCTGACCTGTCAATCGCCGACGCATCTGGACCGGCCGTGATGCTGGACGGCGACGTCATCACCCCGCACCTGCGCAACCTGCACATCAGTGGCCGCGGCGGGTACCTGGTCGCGCAGGTGAACGGCTCCGGCCACGGCGTGAGCGGCGGGGTGATCGAATTCTCGATCTTCGAGACAGCCGGCTGCGGACCCGATCGCCCGCCCGGCCTCGACCTGCGAGGCGCGTTGGGCTGGACGATTCGCGCCAACACGTTCGTCGGCAGTGGTGCGTTCGGCCCGGCCTGCGGTCCGGTCGTTCTGCTGTGGCAGGGCAGTGGCGACACGCTGGTGGACGGCAACCGCTTCGTCGACGGCGCCCTCGAGATCGTGGTCGCGCTGTCGGAGGGCACACTGGACCAGCACGCGGGCGGGGTGATTCGCAACAACGCAATCGTCCGCGCGACTGGTCGTCCGTTCAGCGGCGCTGGCATCTCGGTGCTCGGCTCGCCCGACACCGAGCTGCTGCACAACACGATCCTGGTTGGGCACACGTCGGCCGTCGCCATCGTCTACCAGCATACGGACAGCCGCGGCCTGCTGGTGGTCAACAACCTGACCGACGCTGCCATCGTCGGTGAAGACCACGCCGAGGCGATGCTCGAGGGTAATGTCACCACCGCGACGGCGTGGCTGTTCGTGAACGCGACGGCGGGCGACCTGCGGTTGCGCTCCGACGCGACAGTGGCCATCGACGGTGGCGCCCACATCCCCTCTGCCGAGCACGACCACGACGGCCAGTTGCGTCCGTACGGCGTGGCCCCAGACGTCGGCGCCTACGAGTGGCGGCCGCCGTCACCGCCGTGAGGCGTCTGGCCGACGAGCGTGGAGGGCTCAGGGCTTGGGGACGCGGACGGTGCTGATCATCAAGCTGCCGCTGGCGACAAACAGCAGCGTCAGCGGATGGAACGCGCCGCCGGCCACTCGCACCACGCCAGGCCATAGAGCCGGTCCGGTCAGGCCATAGCCGTAGAGCAGCGCGAGCAGGCCGACAAGCACCACGCTGGTCGGGATCGGGGCGCCCTCGAAGTAGCGCACCTTGCCGGTGCCATCGTCGGTCAACTGCGCGGCGGTCGCGTTGAATCGCGCCAGGCGGCTGATCCCGCAGCAGACGAAATAGGTCAGGCAGAGTACGTCCCAGATGCCACGCGCCCCCAAGGTGTAGGCCAGCACCGCCGGCGCCATGCCGAACGAGACCACGTCCGCCAGGGAATCGAGATCGCCGCCCATCATCGACTTTCGCTGCGGCGTCAGCCGGGCGACGTACCCATCGGCGACGTCGAACGCCAACGCACCGAGTGGCAGCAGGAACGACGGCCACAGCGAGGCTGTCGACTCACCGGCGAGAAAATCCAGGCACAGGAAGACGCTGATCGTGCCGCAACTCGCGTTGGCCAGCGTCAGCAGGTCGGCGGGCGTGTACGTCCGGAGCATCGAGAGGCGTGGCCGGCGGTCGGTCATCGAGTCCATAACGATCGCACGAGCGCGCCGTGGCTGCGTGGTCTCACAGGACGTGACGCCACGCCGAGCCTTGCCTTACGCTGGACTCCGAGGCCGACGGGCTGGTCAGGGGCCGCCGACCGGCAACGCCCAGATCTCCCAGGCACCACCGCGGGTACTGTGGTACGCCACATGCCGCCCATCCGGCGACCAGGCGAACTCCTGTGCGGAGCGGTCGGAGAGGACGCGCGTCATTCGTCCAGAGGGCAGGTCGAGCATCCACATGCCGTCGTGGTGCACCTGGAAGGCGATCCGGGCTCCGTCCGGAGAGACTGCTGGTGTGCGCACCATCCGCCCGCGCACCGGGGAGGGCATCTTCTGCCGCGCGCCGCTACGCGTGTCGAGCACGATCAACTGGTCCTCGAGGCTGTAGGCGACGCGGTGCCCGTCCGGGAACCAGGAGGCGCCCCACGGCTGGCCGACGCGGTGTGAGGTGAGCTGCTGCAGCACGCCGGTGCGAAGATCGGCGGTCCAGATCTGCCAGACGCGTGGCCGGTGCGGCTCCGCACGCACAAACGCGAGCCGCGATCCGTCTGGTGCCCAACTCGGCACCAGGGCGGTGCCGGCGCCGCTGATCCGTCGTGGTTGACGGCCATCGCGACCGGCCACGTACACCGCCCGCGTGCCGTCACGGTCGGAGTCGAATGCAATCCGAGACCCGTCGGGCGAGACCTGGACGTGATAACTCCTGGCGCCGTCACGCACCAGTGTGGTGACCTCGGACACTGAGCCATCGGCGTGCAACGACGCCTCGTGCAGCGCGGTCTGCTGTTTGCCGCTGTGGAAGACCAGCCCGCCAGTCGACGGCACGAACGACGGCGAGTAGGGCGTGGCTCCGGCGATATCGGATGCTCTGATGATTCGCCGCGGCGACGACGAGGTGGAGGCCGCCGGCTCGGGCTGCGACGTGGTCGGCGCCTGGGCCACGGCGTCTCGGGCGGCGGCGCGGCCCGGCGGACGTGACACGTCGACAACGGGCGCCTGCGGTACTTGTGCCGGCGACGGCGCAGCCGCCGTCCTGGCGCCGGCTGGCGCCGGCGGCGCGGTCTGGTCG
>JACDAO010000241.1 GCA_013695405.1 Acidobacteriota bacterium
GGATGGAGGCCCTCGAGGACCGCGGCAAAACCCATGCGCCCACGCCCGCGTTCACGCTGCCGACGAGCATGGTGGACAGGACCGTGACCTTGACGTGTGACGCGCGGGCGGCCTGGGCCGAAGCGACATTCGCCAAAGGAGAGGGCGCTTCTCAGGCGCCGAGCACCTTCATCACGTCTTCGTCGTTGTTGACCGGGGTCACCTCGAACTCGAGGGCATCGGTCCACTCCTGCAGCCACGTGCCGATTGCGACGCCGTCATTGCTCTCGGCGAGCACGAATCCCCGGCCCCCGCCGACGTCGTGCCACCGACCGAGCATGGTGACGCCAGCTCCCGGCCCGCCGCCGGTCTTCTTGAAGCGCTCCTGAACCATGTCGCGATCGTGCGAAGCGAACGAGTACGAGATCATGAACAGCATGGCCAACCTCCCCTGAGTGATGCCGACAACGGACTGAGTGGACGCTGCCATCCGACCGCACGGGTGCGCGGGCTGCGTGACGGGTGCTGGTGGACGCCCGTGCATCATAAACCCGAGGCAGGCAGCGAGGGCCTACGGTACTGACAAGCGCACGCCACCGGCGCCATCACGCCCGCGGTCGGAGGTGCGTGTCCAACCAGGCGAAGGCATCGTCCTGCATGCGGACGTTGAACTCGTGCGGCACGTCGTAGAACCGGCTCGTGAATCGGTCGGCAAGGCCGGCCCGTGCGTAGACCGCGGCGATCGTGCGCACGGCGGCGTCCATGCCGTCGCGCGAATACAGCGCGTCGCGCGAGCACTGCTGCACCAGCAGCGGCCGCGGCGCGGTGAGGCTCGCGACATCGGGCAGGTCGAGATGCCGATACAGGCCAGGCACGAAATGGACCCACGAGTGCGTGTCGACGTGCCGCTGCAACATCGATCGGATGGTCGACATGAACCCGACGATGCAGCCAGCGGCGATGCGGGGATCGAGCGCCGAGAGGAAGAGCGACCGCCAGCCGCCGAAGGACACGCCGACGCAGCCGATGCGTGACTGGTCGACTTCAGGACGCGTGACCAGGTAATCGACCGTTCGCATGTCGTCCCAGGCCACCAGGCCTGGCCAGCTCGTGCCGAGCACGGTCAGCGACTTGGCAAGAGTGGACTCCTTCGCACGGCACACCTGGTTGAGCCGTGTCACATCGTCGACGCTGTACGCCGATCGTTCCCAGCCGCTGGCCAGGTCGGCATCCATCAGCACGCGGCGCTCGCCGAACATGAACGCGTCGATGGTGATCACCACGTAGCCGCGCCTGACCAGCTCGGTGGCCGTCGGCCGGCGTTCGTAGTTCTCGGCGTGGTAGGCCGTCATCGCCGGATGGTTGTTCCCGAAGTCGATGACCTTCTCCTTGCCGAACAGGAACATGCCGCCATGCGAGTGCAGATCGACGATCGCCGGGGCGCGCCCGCGCAGACCCTTCGGCACGAAGACGTACGCAGGGACGCGGAACGCCGGAGTCGTGGAGAAGACCACCTTCTCGCGCACGAAGTCGGGCCCTTCGTAACGATCCACGATCTCGGGCGCGGGGTCGACCGGCGCCGGGCGATAGCCGTAGGCGTTGAGGACCACGCCACGACCGTGCGTCGAAAACGCGTCGAGTGTCGGGTACCGCCCCGACAGAAGCGACGCCGGGTAGAGCGCCCCGCCGTCGATGCCCCGGAGCTCGGCGAAGTTGGAACCGAGGTCGGCCTCCGTGCGTGCGACGCCGCGCGCCAGATCCCGAGGCGCGCGGCCAGAAGCGACGCGGGCGGGTTCCTGCGTGCCGTCGACGCGGGGCGCGAGGGCCGCGAGCGCGGGCACGCCAGCGACCGTGTCGATGAAGCGTCTGCGTGTGACACCGCGAGACCGTGGCATGGCAGGACTATAGCCGCACTCGATCGGCACACGGGCAAGGCATTCACGCCTTCGTACCCGCTCTGATCGACATCGCGCGTCGCGCGGGCGTCTCCGCCTTCATCGGCGATGGTGCCAACCGCTGGCCCGCGGTGCATCGGCTGGACACCACGCGGCTCTTTCGACGAGCGCTCGAGCACGCGTCGCCAGGAGCGCGGCTGCATGGGGTCGCCGAGGAAGGCGTGACGCTGCGGGCAATCGCAGAGCTCTGGCTGTTCTGGTTGAAGGTCGACGCCTCCACGCAGGTCGGCGCCGCGTCGTGTGCTAACGCTTCCTGCCACGCGAGCGGGGCTGGGCGTTACGTCCAACGCGCAGCTGCCACGCGGTCTTCACGGCGCCAGCCACGACATCCCGACTGGCCTTCGACAGCCGAAGATGCGTCACGCCCATCCGTCCCCAGCCACCGGCGACCGGCAGGAACACCTCCGGCGCATCAGCCACGAACTCTGCCTGGATCTCGGGGGTGAGCATCAGATTGCCAAAACCCTCGTTGACCGACGCGAGCGTGGCGAAGATGCGTCCGCCGACCCTGAAGTCCACCGCGCCCATGTGGGAGCCCTCCTCCGCGCCGTCGAAGCTCAGGGCAATCTCCCGGAAATCCGATGCGGTCATGGCTGACGGCCAGGCACCTTGGGCCGCAGCACGGCTTCGCGCCCGACCAGATGGAGCAGCACGATCAACAAGGCAAACGGAATCATCGAGAACATCGGGCCTGATTCTACCAGCGCGCCTGAGTTGGCCCTCTGGGTGCGCTGTGCGCCGTCGATCATCTGCCACTGGCGGCGGTGTTGCTCGAGGCCGGCGCCAACCTGCGACCGGAGCACCATCTGCTGCTGCACCGGCCCGCCGAAAGCGGCGACGCGCGCGTCATCGAGACGATGGTGGCGTGCGGCTTCGACTCGAACGCGCCCGACAAGGACACGTGACGCCACTCCATCGAGCGGCGGTGGCCGGCCACCCGGAGGCCGCGCGTGTGTCGCTCGCGTCTGGCGCGGACATCAACGCGCTCGACGGCCTCGCGGCCACGACCCTGGTCGCACGAGGAGGCGGCGGCCCACGTGAGGGTGTCCGACTGCCGCTGACGCATACGTGAGATGAGGTGGGCGCGAGGGCCATGCGCGTCGCCCGACACGTGGACAGGCGCCATTGAACGACTCGGGCTGCTGATTGGCAGCCCGGTGCACGCCGCCACCGAGTTCACCCTAAGCGGCCGGTGGGTCGGTGGCTTCGTCAACCGCCGGCTGGCCGGGTTCGTCGCCGGCTACTTCGAGGCGCGCACCTCCTGGGTGTGTGAGCGGTCTCGCGCAGCCGCAACCGAAACGGCGAGCATGAGTCGACTCGCGCACGGTGTGGACACGGTCGATCGCCTCGCGCCTCTGCGCGAGCCACCAGACTAGTCGATGATGTGGATCACGCCACATGCCTGGTCAGCGCCGGGCTACGGCCAGCAGGCACGTACCGAGCGTCTTTCCGAAAAAGGAGCAGAACACATGCGACACCTGATTCTTGGCGCGATGCTGTGCGCAGGCCTCGGCATCGGCTCGCCGGCGCAGGCACAAGCGGTCGATCCGCAGTTGACCTCGCCGATCACCACCTTCCTTGCCGCCTTCAACAAGGGGGATATTGCGGCAGCCGCCGCGACACATGCGGCAGGCGCTGATCTCGTGATCATCGACGAGGTCTCGCCCTACATGTGGCGCGGGGCGAAGGCTTTCATGTCCTGGGTCGCCGACCTGGAACGCAACGACAAGGCGCGCGGCATCACCGATCAGAAAGTGACCCTCGCTGCGGTGACGCGGGTGGAGACCGACGGTGCGTGGGCGTACGTCGTGGTGCCGTCCGACTACACCTTCAAGGAGAAGGGCGTGCCGATGCGCGAACGCGCGCAGATGACGTTTGCCTTGAAGAAGGAGACATCGGGCTGGTCGATCCACGGGTGGACGTGGACCGGCCCGAGGGCGCAGAAGGCGTCGGGCGCGGCCGCCGCGAAGTAGGTCGCCGGGCGACTACGGTGGGACCGCAACGGGCGTGACCGGCCAGGTCACGCCCGTTGCCGTGTCAGTGCTCGCCGAGCAACGCGCTGTCCATGTACAGGGTGTGCGTCGAAATCGACGCGTATCCCATGCGCTCGTACACCGGGCGGCCGGCATCGGTGGCATGCAGCACCGTGGGGAGCTCGCCGTATGTCGTGGCCGCGACGTCCAGCGCATGCCGCATCACCGCGTCGGCATAGCCGCGCCGCCGGTGAGCGGGGTGGGTCGCGACCAGCGCGACATAGCGGCATCCGTCCACGATCAGCACCGCCGCGCTGCTGGCCGGCGCGCCGCCGACCCTGCCCAGTACCGCGACCTGGTCGTGCCAGAAGGCCTGCCGGCCCAGCACGATCTTGGCGGCATCGAGATCCATCTCATAGGCCGCGGAGTTGACGTCCAGGACCGCCGCACAGCCCTCGTCGTCGTCTGGCACCGCGATCTGCAGGCCGGCCGGCGTGCCGGTCACGGGCACGACCTGCGTGGCGAACATGCCGGTCAATGGCAGCGCCGGCGCCAGTCCACACCCGGCGAGAATCGCCGGCGCGTCGACGCCGGGGTCGAGTGCCTCGTGCGTCAGCACGAAGAACCACGGCACCTCCTTGTCGGCCGCCCATGCGCGGGCCTCGTCACCGAACGACCGCAACGCGGTCGCCGAGATCGACGGCCGCGTCAGGACGGCGACGTTGAAGAAGGCGACCGGAAGGCCGCTGAAGATGTAGTCGATGCCGTCCTCGGCCAACACTTGCTTGCGGGGGGAGTCGCGGCACATGAGACGCCACGCCTCCCGCATCTGTCGAACGCTCAGGTCGACACCGTCGTCGACGGGCCTGATCATCGGCTCCCCCTTCATGCGAACGGCTGCGGTTCACACGCGTCGCGTCGGTGCTCGGACTACCTGGCCGCCGGCGCGAGCCGCGAGCGCATCACGAGGTGCAACGGGTCGCGGCCATAGTGCTTCAACAGCTGGTCGCGCGCAATCGCGGCACCGGCCGTGTCGCCGGCCTTTTCCGCCGTGACGACGCCCTGCCACTTGCACAGCTCGTCCTCGTTCGAGCACTGGTCGAAGTGCGCGCGGGCCGCCGCGGCATCGCCCTTGGTGACGGCGAGCATGCCACGGCCGTAGTGCATCGCCGACTGCGCGAGCGGAGCGTCGGGACTCGCCGCCGCGCCCTCGTCGAGCGCCGCCGACGTCTTCGTCATCGCCGCCACGTCACGCATCCCGCTTTCGGCAGCGGCTCTCGCGACCAACGCCTGGCGCCGCAGATTGCGCGCGAGTCCGGAGGTGACGTGCCCGCCGTCGGCGGTGGCCAGTGCCGCCGCGATCGGCACGAGTGCCTCGCGATGGCGCCCGGCGTCGACCAGCACGAACGCCACGGTGGACGGGTCGGCACCGGCGGTCTTCTCGATCGCGTCGAGGATGCCGAGCGCGCCCTTGGCGTCGCGCTGCGACACCGCCACCGCCGCCAGTTCATCGTCCACCTGGAGCTTGTCTGTGGTCTGGGTCGCGGCGGTCCTGGCGGCGGCCAACGCCTCTCGACCACCCTTCACGTTGCCGGCGTAGAACCGCGCGAGGCGAGGCCCTGATGGGCGGTCCAAAACTGCGGCGACAACGCCAGGGCCTTCTTGAACGCGGCTTCGGCTTCGGGGAAGCGGCCTCCCCGCGCGCATACCGTGGCCTCCAACTGGCGCCGGCCGCTCTCGCCGGCCATGTCATGCCTCCTTGCCAATCTCAGCTTGCGGCACGCTGAAGCCGTCGGAGGCTTCGCCGCAGGCGCGCGCGCCATGTCTGATGGAGAAGCCGCTATGATGGTCGTCACAAAGGATGAGGTAACGCACTCCGATGTGGCAACCCGACCAGATGCAGCGCATCGTCGATCTGGCACAGCCGCTGGGTCCAGCGCAGCGGGCTGCTGTTCTCGATCGCGAGTGCGGCGGTGACGCGTCGCTGCGCGCCGAGGTGGAGCGACGGCTCGCCTCCACGTCGCGGGCAGACGTGCCGGCAACAGCGGTCGGGACGCCGGTCCAGATGCCGGCCGCGATGCCGGGCGTCGATCCCTGGCGTGACGGGCCGGGCACGCAGATTGGGCCCTACAAGCTGCTGCAGCTGCTTGGCCAAGGCGGCTTCGGTTCGGTCTACATGGCCGAGCAGACCGAGCCGGTCAAACGTCGCGTCGCGCTGAAGCTGATCAAACCGGGCATGGACACCCGCCAGGTGGTGGCCCGCTTCGAACAGGAGCGTCAAGCGCTGGCGCTGATGGACCACCCCGGCATCGCCAAGGTGCTGGATGCGGGTGCGACCAGGTCGGGTGCCCCGTACTTCGTGATGGATCTCGTCAAGGGCGAGCCGATCACGGAGTATTGCGACAAGAACAACCTCTCGATCACCGAACGGCTTCATCTCTTCGCGCAGGTGTGCGCCGCCGTGCAGCACGCCCACACCAAGGGCATCATCCACCGCGACATCAAGCCGACCAACGTGCTGGTTACCAGCCAGGACGGCCGGCCGCACGCCAAGGTCATCGACTTCGGCATCGCCAAGGCGACCGCGAGCCGCCTGACGGAGAAGACCCTGTTCACCGAACAGGCGCAACTGATCGGAACTCCGGAGTACATGAGCCCGGAGCAGGCCGAAGGGTCGATCGACATCGATACCCGCACGGACGTGTACTCGCTCGGCGTGCTGCTCTACGAGCTGCTCACGGGGACTACCCCGTTCGATGCCAGGCGCTTGCGTTCCGCGGCGTTCGGGGAGATCCAGCGCATCATCCGGGACGTCGATCCGCTCAAACCCAGCACCAGGCTGCATCAGTCGGCCGACACGCTGGCCAGGGTTGCCGTACATCGACAGACCGAGCCGAGAAAGCTCGAGTCGACGGTTCGCGGCGAGTTGGATTGGATCGTGATGCGGGCGCTCGAGAAGAGCCGGCAGCGCCGCTACGAGACGGCCAACGGGCTGGCTATGGACGTCCAGCGGTACCTGGCGGGCGAACCGGTGCTGGCCGCCCCGCCGAGTGCGGCCTACCGAGCGAAGAAGTTCGTCACGCGCCATCGCGGCGGAGTGCTGGTGGCCGCCGCACTGGTGGCGGCGCTCGGGCTGGGGGTGGTCGGGGTCGCCTGGCAGGCGTCGCGGGCGCGGGCCGAGCGCGACAAGGCCCAGCTGATCGCCGAGTTCATGGGCGAGACCCTGCAGGCCGTCGGGCCGAGCGTAGCCAGGGGTCGTGACACCACAATGCTCAAGGAGATGATGGACCTCGCCGCGGCTCGCATCGAGAAGGGCGACCTCCGGAACGCACCCGAAGCCGAACTGCGGTTGCGCGGCACGATCGGGCGAACCTACACCGAGCTGTCGCAGAGTGAGGGAGCGTCGACGATGCTCGAACCTGCGGTGCCGCTGGCGCGGAAGCTCTTCAGCGGCGACCATCCCGACAAGGCGGTGGCCGTCTCGAACCTCGCTCAACTGCTCAACGACAAGGGCGAGCTGGACAAGGCCGAGCCGCTCTATCGCGAAGCTCTGGCGATGAACCAGCGTCTGTTCCCTCGCGATCATCCGGACGTGGCCACCGACCTCAACAACCTCGCCGCGCTGTTCGAGGACCGTGGCGACCTGGCGGCTGCCGAGCCGGTCGTCCGTCAGTCGCTGCAGATGCGACAGCGCCTGTTCCCCGGTGGTCATGAGGACGTGGCCGAGAGCCTCAACAACCTTGCGGACATCCTCAGGCTCCGCGGCGACCTGGCCGGGTCCGAGCGACTGTTCCGAGACGCGCTCGCGATGAACCGCCGCCTGTTTCCAGGCGACCACCCTCGCGTGGCGGGCGGCCTCAACAACCTGTCCGTGCTGCTGAAGGATCGTGGCGATGCGGCGGGCGCCGAACGGCTGGCCCGCGAGACACTGGAGATGCGCCGGCGACTCTTCCCGGGCGACCATCCCTACGTGGCGACGGGCCTCAACAACCTCGCACTCCTGCTGCAGCATCGCGGTGATCTGACGAGCCCCGAGCCGCTCTATCGCGAGTCCCTGGCGATGCGGCGGCGCCTGTTCCCGACCGGTCACGTCAGCATCGGGACCGATCTCAACAACCTGGGGCTGCTCCTGCTCGCTCGACACGACCTGCGCGCAGCCGAACCGATCTTCCGCGACGCCGTGGCCATGTTCGAACGGACGCAGGGCAAGAAACTTCTGGCGCACTGGCATCGCGCGCGTTGGACTGGGACGCACGCTCACCGGTTTGAGGCGCTTCGGCGACGCCGAGCCCGTTTTGCTCGAGGCGGAACGTGTGACCACAGCCGCCCAGGGCATGCCGGCAGGTCGGCGCCAGCAGTCCAAGCAAGCGCTGGTCACGCTCTACACATTGTGGGACCAGGCCGAGCCCGGCGTGGGCCACGCCGCGCGCGCAGCGGACTGGCAGCGCAAGATCGACGCTAGTCAACCGGCGGCGACCAAGCAGTAAGGGCTCGAGGCGGCGGTCAGCAGGGCTCAGCGGCTGGCCCGCGATACCGGTCGGAACTGCTCGGCCCCTCAGGGATACGCTATTCGCTGCCGGCACGTACCACGCGCGTCTTCGACAGCAGCTCGAACGCCCGCTGCCGCCGCTCGGTGAAGAGCACGAACATGGCGTCGATCCAGAACACCTGCAGCATCGTGGACAGCTGCCGCACCACCGCCTGCCCGAGAGTGATCGGCGCGCCGCTCTCCTGTACGACCTGCAGGCCGTAGCGGCGCTTTCCGAAGGTCTGACCGGACCGCCACTCGGCGACGATCGTGTAGGTGACCAGGCCGAACGCGGCCACCACTACCGCCAGCACGAGGACGAAGGCGGTCACGCCTTCGCGTTGGCTGAACCAGGCGAGGGCAGCGAGGACAGCAG
>JACDAO010000325.1 GCA_013695405.1 Acidobacteriota bacterium
CGCGACGATCGCGCGCGAGGGCTGTGCCAGTCTCGACGATCTGGTCGGCGAAACCGGCCGATCTTCCGCGGATTTGCTCGGCGAGTTGCTCGATCTCGAACTCGCGGGACAGCTCCGCCGCGACGCCGCCGGGCGCTTCTTGCCCCTCGAACGGAAGTGGTAACGTAGGGCCGAACCGAATGTCCAAGTCCCTCGTCATCGTCGAATCCCCCGCCAAGGCCAAGACCCTTGCCCGCCTCCTCGGAACCCAGTTCCGGGTCGAAGCCAGCGTTGGACACGTGCGGGATCTGCCCGAGAACGCCAGCGAGGTCCCCGAGGCGATCAAGAAGGAGTCGTGGGGTCGCATGGGTGTCGATGTCGACCACGGCTTCAAGCCCTATTACGTGGTGTCGTCGGACCGCACCCATCGGATCCGTGAGCTGAAAGCCGCAGTCAAGGACGCTCCGGAAGTGCTGCTGGCGACCGACCCGGACCGCGAAGGCGAATCGATCAGCTGGCATCTCCGCGAAGTCCTCAAGCCCAAGGGCATCGTCAAGCGGATCGTGTTCCACGAGATCACCGAGGAGGCGGTCCGCGAGGCGATCGCCAACGCCCGGGACATCGACCTCAAGCTGGTCGACGCCCAGGAGAGTCGCCGCATCCTCGACCGCCTGTACGGCTACATGCTGTCGCCGGTGTTGTGGAAGAAGGTACAGACCGGCCTGAGCGCCGGTCGCGTGCAGAGCGTGGCGGTGCGGCTGATCGTCGAGCGGGAGGAAGATCGGCGCGCTTTCCGGCGCAGCGTCTACTGGGATCTCGATGCCCGGCTGCGGGCCGGCGACCGGGAGTTCACCGCGACCCTGGTGCGGATCGGCAGCGAGCGGCTGGCCACCGGCAAGGACTTCGACACCACGACGGGCGCCCTGCAGGCCAGGAACGTCCGGCTGCTCGACGAGGCCGCGGCCCGGACCCTGCGCGATGGGCTGGCCGGCCGCTTGCCCTGGGCCGTGACGTCGATCGAGGAGCGACCCACCACCCAGCGTCCGTCGGCCCCGTTCACGACCTCGACGCTGCAGCAGGAAGCCAACCGCAAACTGGGCTTCTCGGCCGACCGGACGATGAGCGCCGCGCAACGGCTGTTCCAGGAAGGCATCATCTCGTACCACCGCACCGACTCGACCACGCTCAGCGACAAGACGTTGCGCGAGTCCGAGCACGCCATCAAGGAACTGTACGGCGACGCGTTCTATGGCGGTCCCCGCCAGTACCAGACCAAGGTCAAGAACGCCCAGGAAGCACACGAGGCAATCCGGCCGACCGACTTCAGGCAGACGCCGCAGTCGCTGTCGCTGGCCCCTGACGAGGCCCGGCTCTACGACCTGATCTGGAAGCGCACGGTCGCGTCCCAGATGGCCGATGCCCGGCTGTTGCGGACCACACTGGAGATCACCGCCTCGTCAGCCGACGGGACGGCGGCTGTATTCAGCGCCACCGGCAAGGCAATCCAGTTCGCGGGTTTCCTGCGCGCCTACGTCGAGGGCACCGACGATCCGGCCAGCGAACTCGGCGACCAGGAGACGCTGCTGCCGACGCTGGCGGTCGGCGATCAGGTCAAGGCGCCGGGTCAAGGGCCGCTGACCTTGTCCGCGCTCGATTCGAAGGGCCACGAGACGCTGCCGCCGGCACGGTACACCGACGCGTCATTGGTCAAGCGGCTCGAGGAAGACGGCATCGGCCGGCCCTCGACCTACGCCGCGATCATCTCGACCATCGAACGGCGCGGCTATGTCTGGCGGCAGGGCAAGGCCCTGATCCCCAGTTACACCGCGTTCGCGGTGACCCACCTGCTCAAGGAACACTTCGGCCAGCTGGTGGAACTGGGCTTCACCGGCCGGATCGAAGAGGAACTCGACGAGATCTCCAAGGGCGATCGCAAGCGCGACACCTTCCTCGAGGAGTTCTACAACGGCGACGCGGCGGCCTGGCCCGGGCTGCGCCACCTGGTCACCAACGACGACCGCATCGACTACCCGGTGATCGCCCTCGGCAACGACCCCGACTCGCAGCAGCCGATCGTCATCCGGATCGGGCGCTACGGCGCGTACGTGCAGATGGGCGACGCCAACGCGTCGATCCCCGAAGACATGGCGCCGGCCGACTTCACGCTCGAACAGGCGTCGCGGCTGTTGCGCGACCGCGTGCAGGGCCCGCAGAGTCTCGGCGCCGATTCGAAGAGCGGCCTGCCCGTCTACGTGCTGACCGGCCGCTTCGGCCCGTACGTCCAGCTCGGCGAGCCGCCCGAGAAGGGCAGCAAGGACAAGCCGCGGCGGGCGTCGCTCACCAAGAGCGACTCGCCCGAGACGCTGACCCTGGACCGCGCCCTGGAGTTGCTCTCGCTGCCTCGACTGGTCGGACACGACGCCGAAGCAGGCGAGGACATCACCGCCAATTTCGGGCGCTTCGGGCCGTACATCAAGCGCGGCAGCGAGTTCCGCTCGCTTGCCTCCGACCCGCAGGTCTTCATCGTCACCCTGGAGGAGGCGCGCGAGTTGTTCCGCCAGGAGAAGAAGTCGCGCCGCCGACAGGCGGCTCGTACCGTGCTGCGCGAGATCGGCGAGCACCCCGCCTCCAAGGCCAAGGTCGAAGTGCTCGAAGGACGCTACGGTCCGTACGTCACCGACGGCACCACCAACGCGTCGGTCCCAAAGGACGTCATGGTGGACGCGCTGACCATGGAGGAGGCGGTGGGGTTGCTGAAAGCCAGAGAAGGTGCGGCGCCCGCCAAGGCCGGCCGCAGGCGCAGCACCGGCCAGACCGGGGCCCGGACGACCGGCCGTGCCACTGGCGGCGCCACGCGCAAGCGAGCCGTCAAGCGATCCGCATGACCGAGGTGCCTGGTCCGCTCGTCACGGTCATCGGCGGCGGACTGGCGGGCTGCGAGGCGGCATGGCAATGTGCGTCCCGCGGCGTCGCCGTTCGACTCCACGAGATGCGTCCGGTCCGCAGGACCCTGGTGCACCAGGGCGAACGACTGGCAGAGCTGGTGTGCAGCAACTCGTTCCGCGGCGACAAGCTGGACAACGCCGTCGGCCTGCTCAAGGAGGAGATGCGGCGACTGGGCTCGCTGGTCATGCGCGCGGCCGAAGCGACCCGCGTGCCGGCAGGCGCGGCCCTGGCGGTCGACCGCGACGGCTTTGCGCAAGTCGTCACCGACGTGATCACCGGCCATCCGCTGATCACCGTGCTGCGCGAGGAAGTGCCGGCCATCC
>JACDAO010000332.1 GCA_013695405.1 Acidobacteriota bacterium
ACCCGGAGCCGGGGCCAGTGCCAGCAGCATGACCAGGCTCAACCTACGTCCGGCGCGCAACATGTTGGACATGGATTACCCTTCGGCGTCGGCCAGCAGCAGATCGAGCGTGTCCTGCTGTTCGGCGAGGCGGACCCGCGTCGCCAGCAAGGCCAGGAACAGCAGCAGGAAGGCAACCAGGCACCAGTAGAACGGCAGCCCCATCGAGACCTGCAGCGACGGCACCACGGTGGTCTTCGGATGCAGCGTCCGCCAGACGTTGACCGACCAGTAGACGAACGGCACGTTGACCATGCCGAACAGCGACACCCCGGCCGCGAGCCGCTCGCTGCCCGGCCCGCCAAACCGCCGCAGCAGCAGGTAGCCGGCGTACATCAGCCAGAGCACCAGCGACGAGGTCAGGCGTGCATCCCACTGCCACCAGACGCCCCACGCCTTGCGGGCCCAGAGCGGACCGGTGATCAGCACGATCAGCCCGAACAGCACGACCAGCTCGGCGGCGGCTTCGGCGGTCCGGTCACTGCCGGCGCGGCCGCGCACCAGGTAGCGGATGCTGGCGATGCCCGAGACGAAGGTGGCGAGGAACATCATGAACCCCGCCGGGACGTGGAAGTAGAAGATCTTCTGCACCAGCCCCATCGTCGACTCGTAGGGCGCCTGGGCGATCAGGAAGGGCGCGGCGCCGAACATCAGCAGCGCGACCACCAGGATGAACGGCACACTCCGCGCCAGCACGTCACGCCTCCTTGGCCACGCGCGGCGCGGCTTCGGTCATGAGCAGGTCAAAGGTCCACAGCGCCAGCGTGACGAACACCGCGTCAAAGCATATCAAGAGCGACAGCCACAGCCCGACGCCGCCGGGCACGTAGGGATCGGCCAGCGCGGCGGCGGTACCACGCACGCCGCCGATGATCAGCGGCACGCTCATCGGGTACAGCAGCAGCGGCAGCAGCACGTCGCGGGTGCGGGTCCGCGCGAGCATCGCCGCGAACAGCGTCCCGACCGCGGCGTACCCAGCGGTGCCAGCCACCAGCAGCGCGATCACCAGCAGTGGCCGGCGGCCGAGCGGCATCTGGAAGAACAGCGCCACCAGCGGCAGCAGCACGGCCTCGACCGCGAACAGCAGCGCCATCAGCGCCCACCACTTCCCGAGGTAGATCGCCGGCCGCGGCGCCGCCGACGCCAGCACCGCGGTCAGCGTCCCGGAAGCGCGCTCGCGTTCGAACGATCGGGCCATCGCCAGCGTGCCGGCCAGCGCGATGGTGATCCACAACACCGCCGGCCCGGCGTCGGGCATGGGCGTCCCGTTGCGAACCAGGCCGAAGGCGAACACGAGCACGCACGACAGCGCGAAGCACGCGGTGGTCAGCAGTCCCTCACGGGTCCGCCACTCCACCCGCAGGTCCTTGCCGAACAGCAGCCAGGCGGTGGCAAGGACGTCGCGCAGCCGCGGATCCGGACGTCTCGGCGCAGCCGCTGGCGGGCGTCGCGCCGCCACTGCCGGACGTAGCCGCGGGACTTGTCCCGCGGTCTGCTCGCCCCGGCCGGTGGTGGCCACCGAGGCGCGATAGGCGTCGGCCAGCGATCCGACAGGTGCCAGCGACGCAAGCCTGCCGTCCCTGACGACCAACGCGCGATCCACGAGCGATTCGACCAGCACGAGGTCGTGGGTCGCCAGCAGGATGCACACCCCGGCGTCGCGCAAGGTGCCCAGCCGCGTTACCAGTCGGGCCGCGCTGTCGTCGTCCAGGCCGGTGAACGGCTCGTCCAGCAGCAGCAGGCGTGGGGCGTGCAGCAGGACGCGCTCGAACGCCAGACGCTGGCGCATGCCGCGCGAGAAGCGCTCGACCAGATCGTCGGCGCGATCGACCAGCCGGGCCTCGTGCAGGGAAGCGGCAACCGCCGCGCCGACGTCCGTCACGCCAGCCAACCGGGCGAACACCTCGAGGTTCTCGCGCGCAGAGAGCTCGCCGTACAGTTGCGGCTCGTGACCGAGCACCCCGAGGTGACGGCGCGGCGTGTCGAGCTGCTCGGTACCAGGGTAGGCAACGACGCCGCGGGAGGGCTCGGCCAGCGTGGAGAGCACCCCGAGCAAGGTCGTTTTGCCAGAGCCGTTGGGGCCGAGCAGCGCCACCACTTCCCCGCCGGATGCCTCGAACGTGACGTCGCGCAGGACCGGCCGCCGCCCGAACTGGCGCGCCAGGCC